>CAJWZY010000269.1 GCA_913050545.1 uncultured bacterium
GGATACGCCATCCACAAGCTCGAGCACATCAACGATGGGAAATACGGCAACAGCCACAGCTGGATCTCCAACGAAACAGGTAAAGGATGGGTACAGCTCGAGCTCGCCTCCCCCGCCCTGATCGATCGAATCGAGTGGGGCAGGGATCGCGAAGGCCGATTCAGTGACCGTGTTGCCACGGGCTACAGGATTGAGGCCGGGCTGGAAGAATCGAAACTCCGTCCGGTTGCAAGCTCAAGGGAACGCTCCGGGGGTGCCATACTCAGAACCCAGCCGCCGGTATTCTCCTTTCACACCGATGCCGGGGAAAAAACCCTCGCCGCTTTGAAACAGGCCGTGGCTCGCCGCAACCAGCTGGCCGCCGGCAAACCTGTAAAAGCCTACGTGGGCACCTTCGCGCAGCCAGGGCCGACCTACAGGCTCTATCGCGGCGACCCGCTGCAGAAGCGGGAGGAGATGCAACCAGGCGCGGTGGATGTACTGAGCGGCTTCCAGCTGGAGAAAAATGCTCCCGAGCAGCAAAGGCGGCTCGCCTTCGCCAACTGGCTGAGTGCCCGGCAGAATCCTCTCACCGCCAGGGTGATCGTGAACAGGATCTGGATGCATCATTTCGGCACGGGAATCGTAAGCACCCCGAATGACCTCGGCCAGAACGGTGCCCGGCCAAGCCATCCGCTCCTGCTTGACTGGCTCGCAACAGAGCTGATGGATAACAACTGGTCGCTCAAGCACATTCACCGCCTGCTGCTGCTCTCAGGTACATTCCAGCAGGAGAGCACCCCCAGGAAAAAGGCCCTGGCCACCGACTCAGCGACGGAATTGCTCTGGCGATTTCCGCCACGGCGACTGGAGGCCGAGGCGATCCGCGACAGCATCCTCCAGGTTTCCGGGGTGCTTGACCTGGCCATGGGAGGCCCCGGCTTCAGCGGGTTCGCGGTCATCGAGGAGAATGTCCGGCATTTCTTCCCGAAGAAAAAATACGGCCCGGGAGACTACCGCCGAATGATCTACATGACCAAGGTGCGCCAGGAGCAGGAGTCCGTCTTCGGAGCCTTTGACTGCCCGGATGCCAGCCAGGTCATCTCGAAACGGTCCCGCTCTACAACGCCGATCCAGGCGCTGAACCTGTTTAACAGCGCCTTTGTCCTCCAGATAGCCGGGCTGCTTCAGAAACGGCTCGAGCTGGAGGCCGGCCCGGAAAATACCAACAGGATACGACTCGCCTTCGAGCTGTGCTTCGGCAGGGAACCGGACCCCGAGGAGGCAAAGGAAAGCCAGAGGCTGGTAAGTGAACACGGCCTTCAGGCCCTCTGCAGGGCCCTCTTTAACAGCAACGAGTTTGTCTTTATTCCCTGAAGAACGGCAGCCATGACAGAAAAACAGGAAAATAACAGTCTCGACAGGAGAAGCTTCCTGGGAAACATGGGCTCTGGCCTGGGCGGGATCGCGCTGGCCCAGCTGCTCAACTCCCAGGGCCTGCTGGGTTCGGAGGACACCGCCAGGGCAACCCCCGACAGGAAGCCGATCCGACCGGAGATAGATCCCCGGCGGCCCTTTGCCGGGCGAGAGCCTCATTTCAAACCCCGCGCTCGCAACGTGCTCGTGATTTTCTGCGCGGGAGGCTGCAGCCATCTCGACACCTTCGACTACAAGCCCGAGCTGGTTAAGAGGCACGGCAAGCCGATGCCGGGCGGCAAGGTGGTCACCTTCCAGGGAGAGCAGGGAGATCTCATCAAGAGCCCGTGGGAGTTCAAGCCTCGCGGCAAGTCCCGCAAGATGGTCTCAGAGCTCGTCCCTCATCTCGGTGAGCTGGCCGATGAGATGTGTTTCATCCATTCGATGACGAGCAAGACGAATACGCACGGCCCCGGGGAAAACTTCATGTCGACCGGCTACACCCTCGACGGATTCCCCTCGATGGGCTCCTGGCTCACCTACGCTCTTGGCACGTCGAACGCCGACCTGCCGGCCTACGTGGCCATCCCCGACCCGCGCGGCACACCCCAGTCAAGCGTCAACAACTGGGGGCCGGGTTTCCTGCCGGCGGCGTTCCAGGGAGTCGACTTCAACTCATCCAAACCGATCCGGAACCTGCGGCGGCCGGCGGGGATCAGCGACAGCTCCGACAAGGCGACCCTCGACTTCCTGCAGGGACTGAACAAACGCCACCAGCGGCGATTCCCGGGCGACAGCGAGCTGGCGGCGCGTATCTCGAGCTATGAGCTCGCCGCGAGAATGCAGCTCAGCGTCCCGGAGGTCAGCGACATAGCCTCGGAACCCGCGCACATCCTCAAGATGTACGGAGCCGATGATTCGAGCAATAAACTCAAGGCCTCCTTCGCACGCAATTGCATCCTCGCCCGGCGGCTGATCGAAAAAGGCGTCCGCTTCGTGCAGCTGTTCAATGGCGCCTACCAGACAGGCGGCGAAGGCGTCAGCAATTGGGATGGCCACAAGCAGCTCAAGAAACAATACAGCAAACATGGCCCGGTGCTCGACCAGCCCGCGGCGGCCCTGCTTCGAGACCTCAAGGACAGGGGGCTGCTCGAAGACACCCTGGTGGTCTGGTGCTCGGAATTCGGCCGGATGCCGACCTTTCAGAAAGGCGCCAGCGGACGCGACCACAACCCCTACGGCTTCACGACCTGGCTGGCCGGAGCCGGAGTCAAGGCTCCCTACAGCTACGGCGCGTCCGATGAATTCGGCCACAAGGCGGCTGAGAAGATCTGCTCAGTATATGACTTTCACGCCACGATTCTGCATCTGCTCGGCATTGACCATAAGCGCCTGAGCTTCCTGCACAACGGCTTCGAGCGCCGCCTGACAGATGTTCACGGCTCTGTCATCTCCGAAATACTTTCCTGACCAAGAGTTTGCTCATTTGATCCAGGCCATAATGCCGTTTAGTCTCTTAGCTTGATCGTTGATTCCTGAAGCTCAAATCTCATTTCCAATGCACAACAAGCTCATCCACTGGCTCAACCTTACAGCCTACCTGCCAGTCATCCTGCTCCAGGTGCTGAACTTGATGCCCTTTTCAACCGGCCCGGCGATGGTCTCCACAGCCTCAAGCTGCGCCTGCGGATGCACAGTCAGCGCCAAAGAGTCCTGCTGCTGCGGCTGCCCGGATGACGTTAAGGAAATAGATCGAGAGGAGTCCGGAGACTTCAGTTCCCCAAAGACCCCGGATTCACAGTCCAGCCTGTGTCTGCTGGTACCCGCAGGCTGCTCCCCGGCCGGCAACGATTGGAGCCTCCCGGAGCCGCTACCCGATCACCTCCAGAACGATTCCTTGCTTTGCGTTCCGGCTTCACACCTGATGGCCAGCCAGCCGGCCTGTATGCTGTCATCCCCTGGAATCCCCCCAGGCAATCCGGAGAAGGTTCCTATCTGACTCTTCCCCCTTCGATATTCGTTGGTCCCTCTGCAGCAGGGAAGAAAAGCCTGGATGGAAAAATCGCCCCGGCAAGTTCAGATATTTTCTCTATCAATCGGAAGACAACATGACTGCTCTATATCCTCGTCTCGTGTTCTATACCCTGGCAATCCTCTCTCTCCTTTCGCCCGCATACTGCGATGAGCATGTCCATCCCGAAGAACACGTCCACGGTTCCACAGGGATGGGATATAACGACAATTCCCCGCTCGGCATTATGGGAACCCACGCGCACCAGGCTGGCGAAATCATGTTTTCCTACCGCTACGGAATCATGGAGATGAATGGCAACATCGACGGTTCGGCCTCGGTAAGCACCC
>CAJWZY010000270.1 GCA_913050545.1 uncultured bacterium
GCGGATTGGAACACGCTCGAATTCGATGATTTCGACTGGGAGGTCGGCAGCTCGGGTTTCGGCTATGGCGACACCGATGACAACACCATCCTCGCCGACATGCAGAACTCCTACCTGAGTGTCTACATCCGCAAGTTCATCAACATCGAAGATCTCGGCTCCATCAATTTCCTCGAGCTCGGCATGCGCTATGACGACGGTTTCATTGCCTATCTCAACGGCGTAGAGATCGCCCGTTCGGTAAGTATGGGAGCGGCTGGAATTCCCGTGAATTTTGACACCGCCGCCGCTGACCACGAATCGACAGCCGCTCCGGAATGGTTCAGCTTTTCCACCGAGGCCCTCGATGCCCTCCAGGAGGGCGAAAACATCCTGGCGATCGAAGGGCACAACACCAACCTGCCCAGCTCTGACTTCACCCTCATCCCTTTTTTGCGCTACTTCGACAACGTCTGCCCCTACCGGATGACCTGCAGCGAGAGAGATACGGGCATCTTCCTGGTCTGGTACAACGTAATCAATCCCCCTCCCTTTGAATCCGTCGACATCTACCGCAACGGCGAATTCATCGGCAACCCCAGGACCCCGACCTCGAGAATCTTTACCGACAGGGAGCCTCCCCCGGGAGAGCTGGTCTACGAGGTGATTGCCACCACCCTCAATGGAATCAATTGCTCCGACCAGAGCCCTCTCACCTGTACGATCGTGATCGAGGGAGAACCCATCGAGCCGGTCAACAGTTTTCGCAGGGGCGACGCCGACGATTCCGGAGTTGCCAACCTCACCGATGGCATCTTCATACTCAGCTGGCTCTTCAGAGCCACAGCAGCTCCCGTCTGCCAGGACTCATCCGATGTCGACGACAGCGGCGACATCAACCTGACCGATGCCATCTATCTCCTCGTCCACCTCTTCGGCACAGGGCCTGCCCCACCTGCCCCCGGCATGGAGAATTGCGGGCCGGACAGAACCCCTGCTGATGAGCTCGCCGACTGTGTCGCCACCAGCTGCCAGGGTTGAGGGCGCTCAGACGACCTGTTCACCTGAGTTGGCTGTCAGCTTGAGATAGAGCTCCGACAGGCGCTTCGTCAGGGGGCCGGGAACTTCGGGAGCACCCACCGGCCGCCCATCCACCATGGTAACCGACGCCAGCTCACCCATGGTGCCCGTACAGAACATCTCAGCGGCCCTGTACACCTCGGTCAGGGAGATATCTTTTACGCGGCAGGGAATCTCGTTCCTTGCACAGAGATCGAGGACAGTCGCCCGGGTGATTCCCTCGGGGCAGGCCTTCAGATGGCTGGTAAGGACCGTCCCCTCCTCGACGATGAATACGTGGGTCGCATTGGTTTCGGCAACGAATCCCCGGGTGTCGAGCATCAGGGCATCGTCGGCCCCCGCAGCATTGGCCTCGATCTTCGCCAGGATGGACTGGATGAGATTGTTGGAATGGATCTTCGGATCGAGACAATCGGGGGGAAACCGGCGAACCGAGGAGGTTACCAGGCTGAGGCCTGACTTGTCATAGACCGGGGGCTTGTGTTCGGCCAGGATAATGAGTGTCGGGCCGGACTGGTTCAGGCGTGGATCCATCCCCGAGGTCAGCTTGACCCCACGTGTCAGGGTCAGGCGGATGTGCACTCCATCCCGCATCTTGTTGGCCTCCAGCGTGCGCCGAATCTCCCCGATGATCTCATCATGAGAAGGTATTTCGGTGAAGGCGAGAGCCAGGGCCGAACCGCGAAGTCGGTCAAGGTGCTCGGTCAGCTTGAAGATCTTCCCATCATAGAGCCTCAGGCCTTCCCAGACTCCGTCCCCCCCCTGGACAATAGAGTCAAAAGGGCTGATACCTGCCTCATCGCGGTGAAGGAGCTTACCGTTGATGTTGACCACCAGGTCACGGTTCTTTTCATTAAATTGCTGAAGCATCTTCGTTCAATTCCCTAGCCGGTATTCGTAGAGCTCCTCGTAGATCTCCATACATTCCTGCAGAACCGTCTCAAACTTCGCGGGAACCCCCTCATCCTTGGGAACATAGGACCGAAAGGATGTGGTTTTTTCTACCTCTCCATACCAGTGGGGAGCCCAGATTCCATCCGTGTCCCTTTTCCCTGGGTCCCACGACAGCATCGCGGAGCTGAACTCGATCCCGGTTTCATCGCACAGCAGCCGCAGAAGCTTCTCGGGATTCTCCAGGACATCGCGTGAATCAAGCACCGGTGGGCGGCGCCCTGTCTGCTCACGTACCATTCGGAAGATCTCCAGCTGCTGGGGAAGCCCCGTGTCAGCAAGACCGGGTTCCGGAAGGATCTTAATGAGCGAGGTCAGCATCTCCGCCGGGTTGCGGAGCAGGAAGCAGTTCTCGAGGCCGTGGATCCATTCCCGCCCCATACCGGGCAGGAGGTGATGCGCCATATGCTTCTGGTAATAGATGGTCTTTCCACCGGGAATCTCTCCAGTCAGGCCAGCGACCACCTTGCTCCAGTCGGTTTCGTAATAATCGACGATCTCCCGGGCAATCGGGTGGTCGAAACCCGTTTCGTTCAGAAAGGCCGCGTAGAGGGGCTCATCGTTGACGAAGGTGTCTTCCCTGTTGCCCCAGGAACGAAGCAACGCCGTGGAAATATTCCTCGGTCCGGACCACATTGCTATCCGCGTGCGCTCTGTACTCATTCCCTGCAAAACCTCTGTTTCAGTCCCTCAGCGAAAGCTGTGTCAGGATACGCCCGACAATCAGCCAAAGCAAGGCCGGCACCACGGCGCTCAGGACGATCGTGAGCACGGGCTTGTCTTTCCCCATCTCCCCCATCGCCGCAAAGGCAAACCCCATCGGGATCGAACCGCAGGCAAGCGCCGCGAAGAATTTTCTTCCCGGCATTCGCACCAGGCCGGCAAAACAGGCGACCACCTCAGGCAGGAGCGGCATCCAGCGAGAGAGAGCAACCGCCCAGCCCCCATAGCGGCCAAAGAGGCGCTCTACCTTTTCCAGTTCCTTGCTGCCCACGATCCACTCCCCGGCCCCGCGACCCAGGGTGCGGCAGCAGAGGTAGGGAACCGTACCGGCAAGAAAAGAACCGGCGGCCGCCACCACGCCTCCCAGCAACGGGCCATAGATCAAGCCCAGGGCCGCCATGACAGCTGTAGCCGGGATCGGCAGCAATATGTCAGCCACCAACAGGAAAATTCCCGCCAGCCAGGGCCACACGCCGTAATCCCTGATCTTCTCCTGGAGAACCTGGACATCCTCGGAGAACAGGTTTCCCCAGATAAAAAACGGAACTGCGAGCACGGCGATAAAAACAAGGCCGGTCAACAATAATCGCATCCCCGCTCACCCTTCTCTTACAGGAGCCGGCCTGGAGCCTAGCCGGCCTGCATCTTCTTGGCAATCAACATGGCCATCTCGAGGGCCTGGCCGGCATTCAACCGCGGATCAACCTGGGTCGTGTAGGCCGTCGAGAGATCAGACTCCGTCAGGCCACAGGCGCCTCCAATGCACTCTGTAACGTCATCGCCAGAAACGGAAGGTTGGTCTACAAGCTTCTTAGTGTCTTCTGGTGACAGAGCACTGATTAAGTTTCCTCCGCCCGAAAGTGTCAATGCTCCAATCTTGCATGCGGTATAAACGTGACCAAGTTTTATGGAAGAATTTTTATCAACAGGAACCCATTCTTGAAACTCATTACTTAGTGTCAAAAGCGTCTCTTGCATAATGTCATTTTCTTTTGGCTCTTGAGGATTAAAGAGCTTGACTAG
>CAJWZY010000271.1 GCA_913050545.1 uncultured bacterium
CCTGTAAGGTTCAACAGGGCATTCCTTCACCAGGTCATCGACCAGGACCCCGATATAGGCCTCCGACCGGTCAAGGACAAACGGCTCCTGCTCCCGACTGCGCAGCACTGCGTTCACCCCGGCAAGGAACCCCTGGGCGGCGGCCTCCTCGTAGCCACTGGTGCCACAGATCTGGCCGGCAAAATAGAGTCCCTCGACTGCGTGGGTTTCAAGGGTCGGCTTGATCTGGGTAGGTGGAAAGAAGTCGTACTCAACAGCATAGCCATACTGGAGAATCTTCGCCTCCCGCAGTGCGGGGATTGTCCCCAGGACACTGTCCTGCACATCCTCGGGAAGGCTGGTAGAGATACCGTTGAGATAGATCCAGGACGTATCGAGCCCTTCAGGCTCGAGGAAAATCTGATGTTTCTCCTTGTCTGCAAACCGGACCACCTTGTCCTCGATGGAAGGGCAATAGCGGGGCCCGGTTCCCTCGATCTGCCCGGAGTACATCGGAGCACGATGGAGATTGTCCCTGATGATGTCGTGGGCCTCTGGATTCGTCCAGGCGATGTGACAGTCGACCTGCTCGAGCTCACACTCTCCTGTCTCGAATGAAAAAAAAGATGGAACCTCGTCTCCGGGCTGGGGAGTGGTACTGGAGAAATCGACCGTTGCCACATCTACCCTTGCCGGGGTGCCGGTTTTTAACCTGCCGCGCTGGAAGCCCAGGTCCTCGAGGAAATCGGAGAGGCCATAAGAGGCGCCCTCGCCAACCCTCCCGCCTTTGTCCTGTTTGCCCCCGCAATGCATGAGCCCGCGCAGGAATGTCCCAGCTGTCAGGATCACCGAGTGGCCGCGAAGCTCGCTGCCATCGGCAAGCCGCAAACCTGCCACCCTGGAGCTCGCCGAGCCGCCCGAATCCAGCAGCAGGGCTGCTCCCTCCCCCTCCACGATGCTCAAGCCCTCCAGGGAATTCGCCAGGGCGCACATGTATTGGCTGTAGCGGTGCTTGTCGCACTGGGCGCGGGGAGACCTCACAGCGGGTCCCTTGCGGGTGTTCAGGAGGCGAAATTGAATTCCAGAGGCATCGGCCGCGTGTCCCATCTCTGCCCCGAGCGCATCGAGCTCTCGAACCATTTGCCCCTTGCCGATTCCACCAATCGCCGGGTTGCAGGACATCCTCCCGATCGCCTTCGCATCGAGGGTAACCAGGGCCGCTCTTGCTCCCATCCGCGAGGCGGCAAAGGCAGCCTCAATCCCCGCATGTCCGCCGCCAACGACGATGATATCAAAGGTGTTTGCGGTGGAGCTCATGACGGGCTCTCCTCTGCGACGACCTCTTTCCCTCCAGGGGAATGAAAGGTGGACCTTCCTCCCAGGGTCGCCAGCTCGGTGAAGAAACCTGGATAGGACTTGGTAACCACCTGGGGATCTCCAATCTCAACACCAGGAAGGAGCAGTCCAGGCAGTGAGAATGCCATCGCGATTCGGTGGTCCCCCCATGAATCAATCCGGCCGCCATGCAGGGAGAAATCATCCGGCCCGGTGGGGCCGTTGATCTCCAGGCCATCATCCAGCTCCTTGACATCAACACCCAGCTTCCTGAGCTCGCTCGCTACAGAGGCAATGCGGTCACTCTCCTTGTAGCGCAGGTGGGGAACACCATGGAGGCGGGTGCGCCCCCTGGAAAACGCTCCGACAACGGCCAGGGTCGGAACGATATCCGGCATGTCCGCGCAATTATTGACAACCCCCCCCAGCATATCTTCGGGACCCGACACCGTAATCGAGTCCACGTCTTTTTTCACATGGCAGCCCATCTCTGCCAGCACATCAGCAAAGCGCAGGTCGCCCTGGCGGGAGACCTTGCCAACGCCCTCCACCCGGACTGTCGTGCCGGTCAGGGCTGCGGCGGCAAAGAAATAGCTGGCTGTGGAGGCATCTCCCTCAACGAAATAATCCCTCTCCTTGTATTCCTTGCGCTCGTCAATGTGGTAGACCAGCTGCCCATCACTCTCGTCATCGTGAATATCCACCCTCACCCCGAAATCCTGCATGGTTCTCAGGGTCAGGTCGAGGTAGGGAGCTGACAGGATCTCGCCCACAAGTCGAACCTCGATACTTTCGCTGGCCAGCGGAGCCGCCATCAGCACAGCCGAGATGAACTGGCTCGAGGTGTTGCCCGCCATGTTGACCCGGCCACCTTGCAGGCCACGGGGGCCGATCGTGACAGGAGGACAGCCCGTTGGACACCTGATCTCAGCACCGAGGTCCCTGAGCGCCTCGACCAGCTGGTTGATCGGACGCTCACGCATCCTCTCATCTCCGTCGACAACATATTCCCCTCCCGAAGCTGCCAGCGCAGCGGTCAGGAAACGGGTAGCTGTGCCAGCGTTGCCCAGCAGGAAACTATCCTTCTTGTTGGAGTACCCGAGAATCCCTCCCCTGACTGTAAAGGTAAGAGCATCCTGTGATCCACATCTTGGCCCGCCGGCCTCCGAGCTGATGGAGACTCCCAGCTGCTTCAGCGCCCCGCAGAGATGGCGAGAATCATCACAATCGAGACCATTGCGAAGAATCGATTCACCGGGAATCATGCTCGAAATAAGGAGAGCCCGGTTGGTCAGACTCTTGGAACCCGGGAGTGAAACCGTCCCACCTGCAAACTGGCCCGGCTCGATCCTGGCAAACGAGGCCTCTGCTGGAATTGCACTGCTGAAAACTGACATCTGGGCACCATGAAAAGAAGGGACTTCAGGGAACGAGGATTATAGGTGCGCTAACGGGACAGTCAATCAGGACAAAAAACTGTCCGGAGGAAATATTTCCCCCTCGCCTACCGCGAAGACCGGGGTAGACAGCATTTAATCCGCCTCCGGCGGCAGCGGTGGATGCGAAGATTCCTCTGTTTCGGCCATGGATTCTACGGATGAATAGAAATCACCACCCTGCAAAGCCAGCTTCTCCAGCAGATCACATGGCGCCAGCCTCTCTTCATTGAAGCCCTTGAGCCCCTCAGCAACCTTACCGGCCCCTATACTATCGGCATAACGCAGGGGACCTCCCCGGAATGGGGCAAAACCAGTACCGAAGACCATGGCCAGGTCCACATCGGAAGCGGTCGCAACGATTCCCTCATCGAGGGCCCAGGCCGCCTCGTTGATCAACGGGTAGATGAGCCTCCTGATCCAGAGCTCGACATCTGGTGTCCGGAAGCTGCCGGACGCACCGGGAACCTCGCCAAGCAACTTGCTGTTTAACTTCAGCTTCCCTCCGCGACCTTTACCCTTGTGCAGGTAAAACCCCCGGCCCGTTTTCCTGCCGAGAACATCCGGGTCCCCGCCCAGGCTCGACAGCAGCTCCGGGGGGCGCGCCCTCTCCCCGAGGCCGACGTGCAGGATCCCGGCAACCTTGGAGGCCACATCGTGGCCGACCTCATCGACCAGCTCAAAGGGCCCCATCGGCATACCGAACTCCCTGACCGCATTGTCGATGGCACGGGGGGAGTAGCCCTCCTCAAGGAGCCTGACTGCCTCGTTGAGGTAGGCCCCGAGAACACGGTTGACCAGGAAGCCCGGCCCATCAGCGCACCGGACCGGGATCTTTCCCAGGCTGCGGGCAAGGGTCTCCGCCGCCACAAGAGCCGCCTCGGTGGTGCGCGAGCCACGAATCACCTCCACCAGCGGCATCCGTTCAACGGGATTGAAAAAGTGAAGACCGACAACCCGGCCGGGCCACTTCGCCGCATTCTGAAGGTCGTCA
>CAJWZY010000272.1 GCA_913050545.1 uncultured bacterium
CCCCTCGTGCAGGAGCTTGCCGTAGAAGGAGGCCATGTGATCCTTCCAGAATCGTTGCCAGTCGCTCAGGGTGATCTTCTCGAGCTCGCGATGGGCATGGATCAGCACGATCGCCGCGCCGGCCTCAAAGGCGATACGCCCCTTGATTCCAAGCACCGTATCGCCGATATGGACACCGAGTCCCACCCGGTGGCTCCGGCAAATATCTCCGAGGCGTACGACCAGGTCGACACCACCCAGCTTTTCCCCGCCAAGAGATACCGGCACTCCCTGCTCGAAACCGATCTCGAGCAGCTCGCTGTCCTCGACCTTCTCGGCATCAACGGCCTGCTCGAAAACTTCGGACGGGATCTCACTGGCGGAATCGTGCGTCACACCGCCGCCGATCGTCGAGCCCCAGAGGCCTGAATTGATGGAATACTCGCGCAGGCTCGGATCGATATCGACACCCCTCTCCTTGAGGAAATCGTACTCTTCCTCGCGGCTCAGCTTCTCATCGCGGGTAGGCGTGACGATCTCGATACCCGGCAGGAGAACGTGAAAGGCGGTGTCAAACCGGACCTGGTCGTTACCTGCCCCGGTAGAGCCATGGGCCACGGCATCGGCGCCGGACTCCTTCACCTTGCGGGCGATCACCTCGGCCTGGACAACTCGTTCGGCCGCGACCGCCAGGGGATAGACCTGGCCACGAAGGACATTGCCCTTGATGAGGTAGCTGACCCAGCGGTCAAAAACCTCCTGGCGGGCATCGACGGTAATGTGCTCAAGAGCCCCGAGGGCCTTCGAGCGCTCCTCGATTTCACTGAGCTCAGCCGAATCGAATCCCCCCGTATCAACAGTAACCGTGATGACATCGAATCCCTTCTTCTCACGCAGGTAGGGAATGCAGTAGGAGGTATCAAGTCCTCCGGAATAGGCGAGGACGATTTTTCTGTTCTGGCTCATTTTGATATCCGTGTTTCTTTTGTACTCGCGCCCCGGGCGCGCCAGGCTGGCGGACCACAGGGCCTGCCTTCCAATTCTGTTTCAGTTCCTTATCCCCTGCTCACTTCAGGAGCTCCTTCCAGCGTTCAAGCTGGAGTGCCACCTGCCCCGGGGCCGTCCCCCCGGTAACATCCTTGTCCGCGAGCGCACCCTCAACCGAGATCGCATCGAAGAGATCCTCCTCGAACCCCGCATGAATCGACTGGTATTCAGCCAGCGAAAGCGAGGGCAGTGACACCCCGAGCTCCTCGCAGCGCTTCACACAGCCGCCGGCAAGATCGTGGGCCTCGCGAAAGGGTATTCCCTTGCGGGTCAGGTAGTCGGCAACACCGAGAGCCTCGAGGTACCCTCCTTCGAGGCTGCCGGAGGTCCGCTCCCGGTTCACCTCCATGGTTTTCACCAGCGTCGCTAAGACCCCGAGAATACCGAGAATTGTATCGTGAGTGTCAAAGACCCCCTCCTTGTCCTCCTGCAGATCCTTGTTGTAGGACAGGGGCAGCCCCTTGAGACAGGTCAGCAGGCCGATGAGATGCCCGACAACCCTTCCCGTCTTGCCGCGAGCCAGCTCGCAGGCATCGGGGTTTTTCTTCTGCGGAAGCATCGAGCTGCCCGAGGTCACCTCGTCGCCAAGGCGCACAAAGCCGAACTCGCTCGTTGTCCAGAGGATGATGTCTTCGCTGAAGCGCGAAAGATGAACCATCAGCATGGAGGCCGCGTAGAGAAAATCACAGGCAAAATCCCGGTCGCTGACGCCATCGAGAGAATTGGCGGTGAGAGAGCCGAAGCCCAGCTCCTCCTGGAGCTTCTCCCGGTCGATGCCGAACTGGTTGCCGACGCATGCGCCGGAGCCGAGCGGACAGGTATCCGCCTGCTCGGCAGCCCAGAGAAAGCGCCTCCTGTCGCGCTCGAGCATCTCGACATAGGCCAGCAAATGGTGGGAGAAGGCAACCGGCTGCGCCCGCTGCAGATGCGTATAGGCGGGAATCACCACGTCCTGGCAGGTCTGTGCGACTGCGACGACCGCCTGCATGAGCTTACCGACGGCCTCGGAAGCTTCTGTGGCGGCGCGTTTCACATAGAGGCGGAAGTCCGTAGCTACCTGGTCGTTGCGGCTCCTTCCGGTGTGGAGCTTGGCGCCGGCTGTCCCGACCAGCTCGCTCAGGCGCGCCTCGATGTTCATATGGATGTCTTCGAGTTCCTCGCTGAAGTTGAATTCCCCGGACTCGATCTCCGCAGCCACCTTGTCAAGGCCTCCACAGATCTCCTCGAGCTCCTCAGCCGAAAGAATACCGCTGTCAAGAAGCCCGCGCGCCCAGGCCTTGCTGCCCTCGATGTCCTCACGCCAGAAGCGCTTATCAAACCCGATCGAGGCGTTGAGGCTCCGCATATCGTCCGCCATGCCTTTTTCAAATCGACCACTTCGCATTATCCCTGCTCCAGGTATTCGGCCTCATCGGCATCACTGATCACCATCGTGCCCGTTCCCGTCTTGGTGAAGACCTCCAGGAGGAACGAGTTGTCTGCCAGGCCATCGATGATATGCGCCCGCCTTACGCCCGAGCGTACCGCGTCAACCGCGGCCTGCAGCTTCGGTATCATGCCACCGGAAACTCCACCCTCGGTGACCAGGGCGCCGGCTCCGGATTCCGTCAGGTAGCTGATGCGGCTTTCGGGATCTTCGACATCCCCGAGAACGCCGCCGACATTGGTCAGCAGGAAGAGTTTTTCAGCCGGCAATGCCGCGGCGACCATCGAGGCGATGGTGTCGGCGTTGATGTTCAGAACATTGCCAGCCACATCTGCCCCCAGGGGTGCCACCACGGGAACGAAACGATTGTCGAGCAGAACATTCAGCACCTTGGAATCGACTGACTCGATATCCCCGACATTCTGAAAATCGACCTCACGCTCCTCCCCCGTTTCCCGGTCAACAAGCTTCACAGGAGGCCGCCTGGTGGCCTGGACGAGATCGCCATCGACACCCGAAAGTCCCACCCCCGGTGTACCGTGGCTGCGCAAGGCTCCGAGGATATCGGTGGAGGCGCCGCTGAAGACCATATTGGCCACCTCGATCATGCGGTCATCTGTGATCCTGCGTCCGTTGACCTTGACACTCTCGATCCCCATCTTCTCGGCCATCTCCGAGAGCTGGGGACCTCCGCCATGGATGATCACCACACGGATATTGAGCTGGTAAAGCAAGGCGACATCGTTACTGAGCCTGTCGAGAAACCCCTCTGTCTGCAGCAATTCGCCGCCGACCTTGATCACGAAGGTCTTCTCACGGTATTGCCGGATATAGGGGAGAGCCTGTTTGAGTACTTCTATGTTTTCCACGGAACTTTCATCCTGCCGTTTTCGAGGTTAGACCTGCCTGATACGAAAAAAACCCGACTCCAGTAACTGGTTGAGGAGTGGGCTGGCCTTCAAAGATCTGGTTGTTTCTGTTTCACCGGGGTCCGGAAATTTCTTTCTCGGCCCCCTGGCGATTTCTCAGATGCGGAATCTTCGAGCCAGCCGGCAACGGGCGCAGAACGCCCTGGAGCGTCTGCGAGTTGATCTCGGTCTAGAACGAAGAGGCTTCATCTTTTCGAACCCCAAATTAGCTGTTGGAATCGGTTTTTGCCGCGTCTTGAACCATTACCGCGCGGCAATACTGAACTTCCGACTATAGCC
>CAJWZY010000273.1 GCA_913050545.1 uncultured bacterium
GTGAGGGTGGCAAGATCTTCGAGCATGGCCTTGCGGCGATCGCCAAAGCCAGGGGCCTTGACCGCACAGCAGGAGAAGGTCCCGCGCAGCTTGTTGATCACCAGGGTGGCCAGGGCCTCGCCCTCGACGTCCTCGGCGATGATGACAACCGGCTTGCCGGCCTGTGCCACCTTCTCCAGGAGCGGAACGATGTCCTTGATCGAGCTGAGCTTCTTCTCGTGGATCAGAATGAACGGATCCTCGAGCTCACAGACCATGTCTTCGGTACTGGTAACGAAGTGCGGGGAGAGGTAGCCCTTATCGAACTGCATTCCCTCGTGCAGAGAGACGGTAGTATCGAGGCTCTGGCCTTCCTCAACCGTAATCACGCCATCCTTACCGACCTTTTCCATGGCCTCGGCGATCATGGTGCCGATCTCGGCATCGTTGTTCGCAGCGATGCTGCCAACCTGGGCGATCTCGGAGGTCTCCTTGATCTCCCGGGCGTTCTCCAGGATGTCCGCGACCAGGGTCTGAACAGCCTTATTGATTCCGCGCTGCAAACCGATAGGGTTCGCACCGGCGGTAACATTCTTGAGGCCCTCGTCGTAGATGGCCTCGGCCAGTACGGTTGCCGTCGTCGTTCCATCACCGGCGTTGTCGCTGGTCTTGGAGGCAACCTCCTTGACCATCTGGGCGCCCATGTTCTCGTAGGAGTCTTCGAGCTCGATTTCCTTGGCTACGGTGACTCCATCCTTGGTAACAGTCGGCGCGCCGAAACTCTTTTCGAGAATGACGTTTCGACCACGGGGACCGAGCGTGACTTTCACGGCCCGGGCCAGCTTCTTGACCCCCCTGCGAATCGCTTCGCGGGCTTCCTGGTCAAATGAAATTTTCTTGGCACTCATGCCGGGATCCTCCTTGTGGGATGAATGTTCATCCCCGTTTTCGTATTCAACCAATAACCGCGAGGACGTCGTCCTCGCTCATAATGAGCAGCTCAACTCCATCGAACTTGATCTCGGTGCCGGCGTACGATCCGAAGATCACCCGGTCCTTGACGTTAATCTGCATGGGAGCACGCTCGCCCGATTCGAGAAGCCTGCCAGCGCCAACGCTGACAACCTCTCCCTCACGCGGCTTTTCCTTCGCCGCATCTGGTAAGACAATACCGCCTTCAGTCGTATCTACAGCTTCCAGCCTCTTGACAAGAATCCTGTCATTCAGCGGCGTGATCTTCTGTTTCGCCATCTTGCACTACTCCTTGAAAACTACTGTTCCAGCCCTGTGCGGGCAAATTGATATCCAAATAACCGTTTAATCGAGAAAAGTTTCTTCTGAGTCGTCTTCGTGGCCTGCTACCCAGCGTTGCTGGAAGACGCTTACCGCACCCCGAATCCGCCTGCTGTCCAGCGGCTTGTGCACCAGTGCCAGGCCTCCGGCGGAAAGGACTCTTTCTTCGAGTCCACCCGAAGCATCTCCGGTGATAAAAATCGCTCCCAGCCGAGGCAACTCCTGGCTCAATAACTCGTATGTTTCCAACCCGGTCAGATCCGGGACATGATAATCCAGTATCGAAAGCTCCGGCTCGCGCTTCTGCTCTCGCAGCTCACGCGCCAGGGCGACTGCCTCCTGACCCCGGGTCGCAGTCGAGATCTCATGCCCATCCAGCTCCAGGAGATTCTCCAGGCTTTCAAGACAACCGACATCGTCATCCACCAGCAATATTTTCAGGCGGACGAATGGACTGCTCATCAAAACTAACCGGCTCTGATCAGTAGGCGACGCTCGACAAAGCGCCTGATTGAAATAAGACAGTCTTACCAATTAGCAAAGCCCGTGCCTCACCCGGTAAAATATCATAAACCCTTACTTTTAATCAGCTTGCAGACAGGGCTTCAGAACTCCCTTTGCACGAGACTGGCAAAGAGGCAGAAACAGCTGATAGAAGCCTGCCAGGTTGGCAGACAGGGGTGTGGGAACGGGAGAGAAAGGCAACCGGGAAGGGAAGCTGTCTGTCCTGAAGCTGGCGCTTCAGGCACTCTCTCCGTTCTGCTCAACAGGACGTTTCAGATCATACCGGGTGATCTTGTTGTAGAGACTCTGACGTGGAATCCCCAGGGCCCTCGTGACCCGGGACTTGTTCCAGCCATACTCGGTCAGGGCATTGAAGAGGACCAGTCGCTCGCACTGCTCGATGATCTCGTTGAAGCTCTCGCACTGTGGAATACGCAGCAGGAGATGATCGGCATCCTTCTCGATCCCCTCGCCCAGGCAACCGGACCCGGGAGTCGATCCGTTCAGAAACACTGCGATGTGCTTGCGGGCCACCTCCTTCTCTTCACAGGTAAGGAGAACCTTCCTGAGCACGTTCCAGAGCTCCCGCACATTTCCGGGCCAGCCGTATTCGACCAGCGCCTTCATGGCGCTGACACTGAATCTCTTCTCGACGCCCTCTTCCTCCCCTAACCTGGCGAGGAAATGGTCAATCAACAGGGGAATATCCCCCCGCCTCTGACGCAGGGGCGGCACCTCGATGGTGATGACGTTCAGGCGGTAGAACAGGTCCGCCCGGAATTGATCTCTTTCGACAAGGTGCTTCAGGTCAGTGTTGGAGGCACAAACGACCCGCGAATCGACCTGGATGCTCGTCTTGCTGCCAATCGGACGCACCACTCCTTCCTGGAGGGTCCTCAACAGTTTGCGCTGCATATTCTGCGACATGTCACTGATCTCATCGAGGAAGAGAGTGCCCTTGTCAGCGACCGAGAACAATCCCTCACGATCCTCGTCCGCTCCCGTAAAGGAGCCCTTCAAGTGGCCGAACAGCTCACTCTCGAGGAGGGTTTCGGATATGGCGCCGCAGTTTTCCGACACGAAGGCGTGGCGACTGCGCTGGCCTCCCTGGTGAATGGCGCGGGCAATCAACTCTTTACCTGTTCCGCTCTCACCACAGATACAGACATTCAGGTCAGAGTCTTTCACCTTCTCGATGATATCGAAAATCTTGAGCATCTTCTCGTCGTGGCCAATGATCCCGAAAAAGGAATCCTCCGGATCACCAGCGGGCCGGGCGGACGAATCCCCTCGGCCGGCTTCCTCTTCTACGACGACTGCCTCGCTCTCTTCAGGCTGCGGGACCACGACAGGCTCTTCGTGCCCGACAGCAGCCGGCTCCCTTCTACGGCTGCCAGCCGCCTCTGCGTAAATAGGGGCGAAGACATCCACGAAGCTGTCAAAGGCCTGCCTCGAGGCCGCATCGATAACACCGGTGGAGAAGTCACGCTCGAGATAAAGAACCCCGATCTTTGTTTCTCCAAGGTCGAAGGACCTGCAGAGGGCGGGTCGCGTACCGGGTGCATCGTTTCCCCCGGCTCCCGCCTCGCCCTCGAGAACAACCAGCTCCCTGGAGTCGAGCGCCAGGCGAACCACCGGCCTGCTGACGGCGAAGTCCGGGTTGGTCACATCCACCCAGGCGGCCTGGCCATCGAGGCGCAACCGCGATGCACAGACATCGAAATTCAGTTCGCTGCTGCCATCGCGGCCGACTGAAGAAGACCTCAATCGATGGATGATAAAATAGCCGCGGCTGAAACCGAGCTTCCCGGCGAGCTTCTCGAGTGTTTCCAGGGCAATAGATTCGAGCTTGTGCCCTCCATCACGATAGCGTCGGGC
>CAJWZY010000274.1 GCA_913050545.1 uncultured bacterium
ATCGCGCAACTGGACCTTCCGCTACACGGGAAAATCAAAGGCCGACGACAAGTCCCTCGTAACAACGGAATCCTTCTCGGACTTCGGCTTCCTTTTCGATGTCCAGGCCCCGAAGAAGCCGACAACCTGCAAGGTACTGCTGCGCGACTCGGCAGCAGCCGCGATCACGATCGACTCAAACCTGAAATCGAAGGGTTGGAACCGCTTCGAAGGTGAGCTGCGGGGCAACAAGCTGAGCCTCAAGCTCAACGGCAAGCAACTCTTTACCGACAAGGTCATCGAAGGCAGTGCCGGAAAAGGACCCATTCGTATTGTCCCCACCGGCCCGATCGGCTTTGCCAACATCTATGTGAGGGAGCTCAAGGCAGCAACCCCCTGAAGACAACATGAAACGCCACCTGGCCTGCAGGTTGCCGCTCAGCTTTCCTCGTCCTCCTCATAGCCCAGGGCAACTGCCTTCTGGAAATCTTCCCGGGCTTTTTCACCTTCGCCCTTGCCCTCCCAGGCCTGGCCCCTCCACCAGTAGAACTCGGCGCAGTCGACATCCCGGGCGATAGCATCGTCGAAGTCACTGATCGCCTGGTCAAACCAGGCCTTGCGGTAATAGGCAACACCCCGGCTGAAATAAGGATCAGCAACCCCCCGGGCCGTTTCGACCGCCTGGGTGAATTCAACAATGGCAGAATCAAGAAGATGGTTTTCGAGGTAGACATTACCGCGGCACCAATAGGCGTAGCTGTATCCTGGCTCAACCAGGGTGGCCTTGCTGAAATCCTCCAGGGCAGAACAGGCTGCGCCCCTGCCGGCCTTTGCCGCCTGGTTCTCGGCGGAGCCGAGATCAACCGGTATACGAAAATCAGTGCTCACCTGCAGGGGCCTGATGACAACCGTCGATGTAGAGTTCTTCCTGACCGTGCGTGAGATGGATTCGACAGCGCCCTCGAACTTACCGGCAATCCGGTCCATTTCCCGATTGTAATCATCTGATGAGCTGCGCTCTTCAAGCAGGTAGGACATACCGCGAAGAACATGCAGAAAAGCGCAATCAGGTTCGAGACGAAGAGAGCGGCTGCAGTCACCGATCACCTTCGAATACCTGCCGGTCCTGTAGCTGACGTTTGCCCGGCCTCGATACCCCCGGGAATCATCCGGCCGCAGGCGAACTGCCTTGTTGAAATCGCGCATGGCAAGGTCATAGCGCGGGTTATCCCTGGTGCAATAGACCTTCCCCCGCCTGTAGTGGGCCATGAAATGGGAAGGGTCGCGATCGATCACCTCGGTGTAATCCCGGATGCTCTTTCCCTCCTCTCCCAGGTGGCGGTAGGCCTCCGCACGCTTGAACAATGCATCCGCGAAAGCGGGATCAAATCTCAGCGCCCGGTTAAAACACCCCACGGCCTTTTTCCACTCGTGCTCTTCGAAAAAGTCGCGTCCCTGGTTGTACAGTTCTATAGCGTTCACGTTTCCTCCCTTTCTACTGTGGGCCAGTATCAGGATCCTCTTCAACAACCGCAGCGAGAGCTTGCCTGCCGAGACCGGTAACCGGGATGGCCACAAACCTCACAGTTGCGTTCCTGTGGCACCCTGGTCAACCTGCGGGAGCTCTTCCCGGTGACCGTTTCGCACAACGACTGCCGCAGGAATGCTGAACCTGGAAAGCCTTCACTCCATCAGGGTTCCTGCGAATATCTCATCAAGACTCCTCGGGTGTTGGAATCATGAAGGCAGTTTGCAGAATTGCAAATTGCTCAGGTTTTTTTCTGCCGGGGCGGGAAACACCCCGCGGACAGACTATTTACCCCGGAAAGCCAGCTGAACCCTGGAACCAGGCTTCAGCGCATGCGAAGGCATCACCGAACGGGACTCGAAAGTCCTCATCTGGACACGAGTCTGCACCGTCGTTCCGCTCTCGTCGAATTTCCCGGTCGTCTTGTCGAGCACCCCGGTCGAATCAAGCCCCAGGTGCCTGACCATAAAGGGATACATGGCCTGGCGCTTGGAGACCTGGTAGCCGTGTCCTTCCGTGGCGAAGTGGGCATTCTCGACATTCGCTTCCTTGCCGAAATAGCTGTAGACCCCACGGATATAGGGATACTCGACCTTTGGAGTGTTCTTGGTCCAGTCACCACCCACTGAAATCAGCATCAGTGGCCGCGGCGCAGCCAGGGCGGCGAATTCGACATTGCTCGTCTCCAGCTCGGGTGTCTTGTGAACGGGCATGCCGCTCTCGCAATGACATCCCCCGAAGAAATGGGCCGACACCATGACCACCGGAACCGAAACCGTTACACGTGGATCGATGGCGGTGAGCAGGAAGGTCTGCGTTCCGCCGCCCGAGCAGCCGGTGACACCAATCCGCTTGCCATCAACACCAGGGAGCGACTGGACGAAATCGATTGCCCGGATGCTGCTCCAGGTCTGCAGGGTCAGAGCCTGCTTGTGGCGATGGTCCCAGCCCAGGCTTTGAGAATCGCCGAAGCCGATCATATCGTAGGAAAAAACCACCGCCCCCATGCGGGCAAGTGTCGCACAACGGTGCTGCTGGTCGGCTCTCTGGCGGCCCCCTTCGGGTCCGCGGTAGTGCCCATGCGGACAGAGAACGGCCGGGAACGACCCCTCGCGGCCCAGCGGGCGGTAGAGGGTTCCGTGAACGAAGAAGCCGGGAGCCGCCTCAAAGGCCGCGGAGCGGGCTGAGTAGCCCTTGAATTGCGCTACCTTACCGAGAACGGGGTTGAGCGGGGTCCGCCTGGGCAGAGGATCGAGACCGGCACCCGCCAGGATCTGCCTGCGGATCTTCGCCTCCCGGCTCTTCCACTCACCCAGGTTCGAATGGGTCTTCTTGAAACGGGCAAGCTGTTTGACCGCATCGGCCTCCGACTGGTAATTGCCGACACAGAGGGTCGGCTTGCGGTCATCAGCGAGCAGACCAGTGCCGGAATTGCTTACAGATGCCAGGAGCAGGGCCCCCACAACCAGCTGGTTCAATTTTGTGTATTTCATATAACGAGCTTGCCAGAAATCCATACCCCGTGCAATCTCCCAACACAGCGGAGAAAACCGGGACCGGCAAGAAAACCAACCATCCTCTTGGTGGCAAATCCCGGCTCAGATAGACTGGAGGCCGGATGAAAACCATACCGAACTACACCATCGTCCTGGCAATGGCCTGCCTCTGCTGCAGCTCGCCACGCCTTGAGGCGAAAATAAAATATGTCAAGGTGACCCCCAGGCAGGATCTCGCAGCCCTGGTTCGCAACGCGCGCGCCAATACCGCCTTCCTGCTTACGCCTGGAACCTACAGGTTGAAACCACAGGAACCCCACCTGCAGGGAGTGCTGCTGGAGAATAAGAGCAACGTCGCCATCATCGGAAAAAACCGTGACGCGACCCGCATCGAGCTCTCAGCCGGAATGAAGTTCGGCTTCTACATCGGCAGCAACCTCTCCAACGTCACGATCCAGGGGCTCACCATCAGCGGCACCCCACCGCTCAAGGAGAACACCCACGCCATCGGCAACTACTCCGGCAGCACGAAAAACAAGGGACTGCGCTTCACCAACCTGCGGATTGAAAAGGTGGCCGTCGGCATCAGCGTGGCCACCGCGGTGAGCAGCGACTACGACGACGCCCTCATCGAC
>CAJWZY010000275.1 GCA_913050545.1 uncultured bacterium
AGCTCCAGGTTTATTTCAGTGTTGTCCGGGTTCGGAAGATTGATGTTCCAGAACGCGCCGACAGGAGCCGGCTTTGAAAGCAGCTCGCTGATCACCATTCGTGCCCGCTTCTCGGTAAGCTCCCAGTCGAGCTCCTTACCCTTGCCGACGTACTGGGAGATGGCTATGGCCGGACGGCCGAGGATGGCGGCCTCGCGCGCGGCGGCAGCGGTTCCTGACATGTAGGTGTCAACGCCGAGATTGGCGCCCTGGTTGATTCCGGCGATGAGCCAGTCGGCATCGGTTGCGAAGTGGCTCAATGCGATCCGGCTGCAGTCTGGTGGAAATCCGGCCAGCGCGTAGCGGTCAGCTCCCCTTGTCTCGAACCGAAGAGGCTCGGAGATCGTTACCCGGTGCCCACTGCCTGATTGTGGCAGGCTTGGGGCTACCGTGACAGTATTTCCAAGGCTCTTGCAGACCAGCTCAAGGGTCTGCAGTCCGGGGGCATCGATCCCATCATCGTTTGTCAGGGCAAATTTCATGATTCCTGTCTTTCTGAAAGCTCGGCAGGGAGCCATTTTCGACTCCTGGATCCCATTATCTACCATCATCGCTTTTGCTATTTCATCCTTTCTGGTAGCGTACCGCCTTCTATTTACACTGCAGGAGCTGACAAGGCCATGCTGATCCGGGACCAGGAGTCATTCGAAGACCTGCTGCACCGCTGCAGGGAACATGGATCCTTCGCTTTTGATACCGAGTTTCTCAGGGAGGACACCTACTGGCCTCAGCTGTGTCTCATCCAGATCGGTCTGCATGGAGAGGCCTTCGCGGTGGACCCCCTTGCAGAGGGGATCGACTGCAGCCTGCTGGTTGAGCTCCTTTGTGACCCGGAGGTAGAGGTGATTGTTCATGCCGGGCAGCAGGACATGGAGATATTTTTCTGCAAGTCAGAGGCGCTCCCGCAGAACCTGTTCGACACCCAGGTTGCCGCGGCCCTTATGGGCTACGGCGACAGCATCGGTTATTCACGGCTCGTTGATGAGGTGCTTGGAGTCAAGATCTCGAAGGGGGAATCGCGTACTCATTGGGAGCGCCGGCCCCTCACAGAGCGCCAGCTCGATTATGCCCTCAACGATGTTCTCTACCTCGAGCAGCTGCGCGATCTTCTCAGGGACAAGCTCAGCAAGCGAGGCCGCGAGGAGTGGCTGGCCGAAGAGCTCGCCTTTTACCAGGATGGTAATCTCTACCGCCGGGAGCCCAGGAGCTTCTATTCACGCGTCAAGGGAGCCGCCCGTCTCA
Organism: uncultured bacterium; assembly: GCA_913050545.1. Lineage (GTDB taxonomy): Bacteria > Planctomycetota > UBA8108 > UBA8108 > UBA8108 > UBA8108. The sequence continues at coordinate 1,282 of CAJWZY010000275.1, forward strand.
ACCGCCGGGAGCTGGCGATCCTCCGCGTTCTTGCCGCCTGGAGAGAAGAGGAGGCCCGTCGGCGAAACAAGCCGAAGAAGCGAATCGTCAGCGATGACAAGCTGATCGAGGTTGCCCGTCGAAAACCCACCAGTATCGAGAGGCTCAGCGAGTCGCGGGGATTTCACAGGAAATTTGTCGATAGAAACGGAAAGATCATCGTGGAGCTGGTGGCAGAGGGCCTCAAGGTAGCTAACGAGGAGTGCCCGAAACGGGTCAACAGGGAAGGAAGGGATCCCGAGCTGTCCCTGGCCCTTGACCTGCTTGATACCTTTCTCAAGACCAGGGCGAAGGAGCTCGATATGTCGCCGGCATATCTTGCCAGCCGTGGAGATCTCTATGATCTTGTGAAGTCGCGTACCGATGGGAAAGATGCTCCACCGGGCCTGCGAGTCCTGGGCGGTTGGCGCAGGGAGCTGGTCGGCGAGGACCTGCTGGGCCTGCTGGCCGGAAAGTACCGTCTCTCTCTCGACCTGGCTGGTGCAGGTGTCGTGATTCACCAGGTTGAAGACGCCGGGTGAGTCTCTACCGGCTCTGCCGGGGATCTTTCACAGGGGGTGGAGAGATCTGTACACGGATTATTTCCGTGTCGCTGCGGGCGAAAACATCCTGGCCGCAGAAGGCTGGGTGGCTCCAGATCCAGCGTCCGTCGAGCAGGTGGACCCGTCCTTTTTCGCTGTAGCCCTGCGGGCTCAGCCGGGCGAGGATCAGGTCTCCCCGGGCATTCAGGATGACCGCCAGTCCCTTCTTCTTTTCTCCCCAGACCATCGAGGCATGGGGGTTCCTCTCCTTTGTCGTCATCTGGTATCCATCCTTCCAGATGACGCTGCCATCGCTGAGAGAGAGACAGAGCAGCCCAGCTCGCTTGTCGAGTGCATAGAGATGTCCATCGAGCTGCAGCGGGGTTGCCATGAGGCAGTTGAGCGACTTTGTTGTCCAGGCGGTCTTTGGCTGCAGGTCGTCGTCGATATTGAATAAAGCGGAGCCGTCCCAGTAGCCCGAGATAAACACCGAGTTTCCCGTGACCACAGGTGAGATGATCGCCACGTCGTAATTGCTCGTTTTGAAGGGGGTCTTGTAGATGAGCTTGCCGGTCTCGGGAGAAACGGAGGCCAGGTTGTCGGCGGTAAAGGCCAGCAGCTGGGCCTTGTCGTGCATGGTGACAGGAAGAAGGGTTGAATAGCCCGGCCGGTCGGCCAGGGCTTTCCAGCGCAGCTTCCCGGTCTTTTTTTCCAGCGCGATGAGAGTCGCTCCCGGGCGCCCCCCGATATGGAAATAAACAAGGTCTCCCTGGACGACCGCGGATGAGGCGTGTCCCCAGATCGGGCGCTTGGCCTGGAGGCTGGCTTCGCAGTCGACGCTCCAGGCCTTTTTCCCTTCAGCAAGTGACAGGCAGTGAATGATGCCTGAAGCTCCGAGTGTATAGACGTAGCCATCTCTTACCGTGGGGGTCGCGCGCGGTCCGTTGTTGTAGTCGAGGTCGCCGTAGGCGGTCTTGTACTCCCATTGCCACAGCAGCTGCCCGGACTCAGGGGCCATGCAGATGACTCGCTCGGTTTCTTTTCCCATGGGACGGTCCATGGTCAGAACCTTTCCATTGCTGACGGCAATGCCGGAATACCCACCGCCGATTTTCACCCGCCATTTCGTGGTGACATTTTCAGGGCTGAATTTTTCCGGCAGGCGGACATCCTGCCAGGTGCCGGCCTGGTTAAGGCCCCGCCAGTTGGGCCAGTCAGCACCCTGGCAGGGGAGGCAGGCAAGAGAGAGCGCTGCCGCCAGGGTAAGGGATGTTGTCTTCAGGAACACGGTTTGCATTTCTTTCTCAAGGGTTGCCGTGCAGGGCTCTCAGCGTTGCCCTGGAAGGACCAGGAGGTGTCCGGCATCTTTTCTCTCGAAGCCAGCCACCTCTCCCGGTTCAAGGTGCTCTGCAATTAACTCGATTCCACAGACCAGCGGTTTTCCCTTATGTGCCTTGAAGGACAGCTCGAGGCTCCCGTCGATGGGAAGGCCTGCGAACTCCTTCACGACGCACCGCCTGGGACCGCCGGCTTCCGCTGTAATGTCCAGGGAGTCGACCAGCTGTTTTCCATCGGCGAAAATATCGAAGACCCTCTGACCTGCCCTTGTTTTTTTGAACTCAGCGAAATACAGCCGCAGGGTGAACTTCCCGGGTTTCAATCCTTCGACCTTGAGGCCGGACAGCCCGGTGGCTCCCGAGGCGCCGACCCAGGGCCAGCCCTTGCCGCCTTCCACCCTGAGGGAGTGGTGGTAGTGGTAGCTTGCCTGTGTGGGGGTGGTGGAAATCCTGATCG
>CAJWZY010000276.1 GCA_913050545.1 uncultured bacterium
AAGCTTCGCAAGGGCTGGAGAAAGGTCAACGTCCTCTATTTTGAGAGCAGCGGAGGCGAAGCCCTGAGTGTCCAGTACAGCGGGCCGAATACTCCCCTCCAGTCACTCCCCTGCTGGTGTGAGCAGGCCGAGGAAGATCGATAGCGCATTTTTCGGGGCTTTTCCAGGGCGGAAAAGGTTTCTGAACAAAATGTGCAAAAACTGAAATCAGGCCTTAATAATTGACGCTTGGTTGAGTTTTCTCTGGGGCATAGGGGGTAGTTATGCGTAATGGGCTTGTGCGGGATGTTGTGTTTTGCGGGATCGTTCTGTTGTTCGTTTCTTCCGGGCTTTTCGCCCAGCCGGCCAACGATGTGTGTGTCGAGGCAGAGATCGTTGACCTTGTGGCCGGCCTGCAGGTGACGGTCTCCGGCAGCACTGCGGATGGAGCAGAGGGGGACCCTGAAAGTGCGGCCTGCGGAGCGAGTACGGCTCCCGGTGTCTGGTACCGCCTCGAGGGCTCGGAGCAACAGCTGAGGGCGGAGACCTGTGGAAGCAGCTTCGATACGCGCCTGAGCGTGTACGAAGGAAGCTGCGACCAGCTCGTTTGTGTCACCAACAACGATGATTCCTGCGGCCTGCAGTCAGCGGTTGAGTGGACTGCGAAGGAAGGCTCCAGCTATTTTGTCCTGGTTCATGGATTTGGCCAGAGCCTTGGAGACTTCACCCTGGCCATCAGCGTGCAGGGGCCGCCTTCTCCCGGGGATGAGGATGGAGATGGCGTGCCGGATGAGGTGGATAACTGCGCCGGTATTCCTAATCCGGACCAGGCTGACTTCGATGGGGATGCCATCGGGGACGCTTGTGACGAGGATGGCGTCGGTGAAGAGGATCGCGATGCTGACGGTGTTCCCGATGGAGTGGACAATTGCGCCGATGTGCCCAACGGGCTCCAGGAAGACAACGATGGAGATGGCCTTGGAGATGCCTGTGATTTCAATGATGGGCCCTGCGCCGGCTGCTGGGTTGGCGACCTCTTCTGCGAGGATCCCATACGGAGTACCTTTCCCTTGACCAATTGCAACAGGGGTTCGGGGCAGTCGCTCGATCTCTACAGCCTGGCGATTGCCGGCGGAGATGTCGTGATCGACCTCGAAGGCAACTACGACACCTTCCTCGAGCTCTACGATGACAACTGTGTACTGGTTGCCTCTGATGATGACGGCGGAGAAGGGGTCAACTCCAGGCTGGTTCGCAACCTGCCGCCGGGAACCTATTTCGTCGGGGTCAGCAGTTTCGGATCGGGGCAATCGGGAGAGTTTACCCTGGCGGCGCAGTGCGCTGCGGGGATCAACAACATCTGTGCCGATTGTCCTTCGGGGGAGGTGCGGCCGGGCGAGCTGCGCGATGGGGTTCTCGGGGCAAGCAATTGCATTATCCAGCCATTTGACCAGCCCACAGAGCTCTTCTCGCTGACGGTTGACGAGCTCTTCATAGGAAGCATCTCGGTTTCATCAGATGACTTTGCACCGAGCATCTCTTTCTTCAATGATTTTTGCGATCTCGTGGTCCTCAACAGCAATTGCCCGGTGGCTGAATTCGATGCCTGTATGAGCATCAATCTGGGGCCGGGAACCTACACAGTCGCAGTCGGCTCCAGGGATCCGGGAGGGGCAGGGGCCTTCACCCTCAGTGTTTCCGGAGAGGCTGGAGAGACCCTCTTTATCCGTGGAGATGTTGATTCCAACGGGAGGGTGGAGTTGTCAGATGCAGTCCAGGTGCTCAATTTCCTGTTCCGCGGTGGGGGCCGGCCCGGGTGCCTTGAAACCGCTGATTCGAATAACGATGCCCGGGTGAACCTCACGGATGGGGTTTATCTCCTGACCTGGCTGTTCCTTGGTGGAGATGCGCCGGCAGCTCCCGGACCAGGGTGTGGCCCTGACACGGATGATCCCGGGGGGCCGGGAGATCTCGGGTGTGAAAGCTATGCCGGGTGCAATTAGGGGGAGCTTGAACGCCGGGGCCGCTATTTTCCGGGTTCCGGCTTCTTCGCCTCGGCGAAAAGATCGTAGATTGTGAGGACGGTCTCGTTGGGGGAGTATTTTTCCCGGTGTCTTTTCTGGGCCCCATTTCCGGAAGTGCCGCCTGACAGGTAGACCGGGGCAAGGAGCCGCCTGCCAGCGGGATGGAGGTCGAGGTCGTAGGCGGAATGTCCGGGCAGGGAATGGAGAGGAGCCTGTTTTGCAGGGTCCCAGAATGACAGCTCGGTGGCGGAGTGAAGGTGTTCCCCATAGCCAGCCAGGGTGCTGTCGTTGATGAAGCAGAGACCGTTGATCGGGCCATCTGATTTCGCCTTTACCCTGAGCTCGGTTTTCAGCTTCCCTTTGTTCCAATCGAAAACCAGCACGGCTGGAGTGCCGGGACAGAAGGCATTGCTCTTGGCATCGCGGAACCCCCCGACGGCCAGCAGCTTTCCACTGGGATTGAAGGAGAGGCTGCGGACCCCTCCCACATCGGCTATGAAGTTATCCTTGCGTGTGTGGAGCACCCGGGCGTCCAGCTCTCCAGTCTCTTTCCAGGAGGGGATTCCCCATTTCCGGATGGAGCCCAGGAGGTCTCCGCTGACAAGTGTCTTTCCATCGGGATGGACCGCCAGGCTGAAGACGCATTCGGTGTGCCCCTTCAATTCTTTGAGCAGCTTGCCGTTGGCCGTATTCCAGACCCTGACCACACCCTCGTCGCCGGCGCTGACCAGGAATTTTCCATTTCCGGCAATTGTGAGGGCCCGGACGTTGTCCTTGTCAGCTGCGGGGATCGTCCAGCGAGGCTTGCTTCCTGCGCCGCCAAGATAATTCCAGCAATGAATCACGCCATGGTAATCGGCCGTATAGAGATCGCTCCCGGCGGAGCTGAAACACATTGACGACACCCAGGTCTTGTGCCCCAGGAAGGATTTCTTCGCTTTGTCCTCGATATTCCAGAGGTGGACAGCGGTGTCCACTCCGATGGCTGCGATGACCTTGCCGCAGGGGCTGAACCGGGCCCGGAACAGCTGGCTGGGGTGTTTGAACTCGGCTGAAACCCGGGCTTTCCTGATGTCGAGGGGAGGGGTTTTCATGACATTACCTCCCGGATCGGCTTGCATTCATCATGGGCGATCGCGAGCTTCTGTCCCTTGTGCTCGTAGCGGGCTCGCTTCGAATCGATTCCAAGCACGGTGAAGATCGTGTGGAAGAGGTCGCCGATGTCGTAGCCCGTACCATCTACCCAGGCGCCGTCTTTCGAGGGCTTTCCAATAACGGCTCCCTGCCTGATTCCGCAGCCGGCGAGGGCGAGGCTCCAGCAGTCCGGCCAGTGATCCCTGCCCATCCTGGAGTTGATATTCGGGGTGCGGCCGAACTCGCTCATGACGACCACGAGGACATTGTCCAGCATGCCACGCTCATCGAGATCTTCTACCAGCGCTGCAAAGGGACGGTCCACCTGCGGGATGAGGCGCTGCGACATATTGAAGTTGTCGCCGTGGGTGTCCCAGTGGTAGCTGTTGACCTTGATAAAGCGTACTCCGGCCTCAAGGAGTTCGCGCGCCTGCAGGATGTGGCGACCCAGGGGATGCGAGCCGTAGCGTTCTTTGTCCTTC
>CAJWZY010000277.1 GCA_913050545.1 uncultured bacterium
AAAGAAGCCCTTCGCCCCCGACCAGCCGCGTCCCCCACCCTCAATAACGAAGTCCCTCTCCTCCTCGGAGAGCTCCTCCCAGGGAGTGTCCATATTGATTCCGCGGTCCTCACAGGCGTTCCTGCACCTCGTACGCCACCGACTCGAACGCTTTCCCTTGGTTCTCCACGGCTTGACGGCGCCGGCACGAAGCGACAGGCGGTGGTCCGGAACAACCCGGCCCCAGTCGATCTCGATAATCCTCCCGAAGCCGCGGCATTCTCCGCAGGCGCCGTAAGGGGTATTGAACGAGAAGAGACCCGGGGTGGGATTCGGCAGGGCGACATCGCAGGCCGAGCAACGCAGGCCTCGAATGAAATCCCTCGAGCCACGCGCGGTGACAAGCCTCAGCCTGCCGTGGGCGACCTTGAAGGCCTGCTCGATGGAATCCACCCGGCGCTGCCTCGAAGCGATCCGTTTCGACAAGCGGTCAACGACGATATCGACGCGGCCTTTTTCGAGATCCCCGGCGCAAAGCTCCGTAACGCGAACGACCTCTCCGTCTCGAAGAAAGCGCAGAAAACCCTGCCCCTGGAAGGCGGAAACAATCACCTCGACAGATTCAAAACCACCGAGTGGAACGGGCGCCACGATAAGAACCGGCCAGTCTGCAGGCTCAAGACCGTCGAGGCAATCCAGCACCGCGGAGGTGTTCTCGGACTCGATCTCGAGTCCGCACTCGGGACAGTAACCCGTTGAGCAGCGCGAAAAGAGCAGCTTGAGGTAGTCATTGATGCCGGTCATCGTGCCCACGGTTGAGCGGGAGCTCTTCACCGCCCCGGACTGGTCGATAGCCACTGCCGGGGGAATCCCTTCGATCGAATCCGCATCAGGGCGCGTGAAACGGTCAAGAAACTGGCGCGTATAGGCGGAGAAGGTTTCCACGTAGCGGCGCTGGCCCTCGGCGTAGAGCGTATCGAAGGCCAGGCTGGATTTCCCCGAGCCACTCACGCCCGTAACGACCGTGAGCTTCCCGAGGGGAATATCCAGGTCGATGTCGTTCAAGTTGTTCTGGCGAAGTCCGCGCAGCCGGATGGCGTCCCTGCCGTTTCGAGAGTTCCTCGCGCACATGGCCTCGATTTACCTTACCCTGAAAAAAAAGCAAGCACTCAGACAGACCCGGGCAACCGGATCTGCTGCTTGAGAAAGTCCACCAGCTCCTCAAAAGACCCCGCCAACGGCGCCCCGGCCTCTTCAATACCCGGGATGCTGCCGGCTTCTCCGAGCCAGCACATCAGCGGCCGGCGGTATTCAAGCGCCAGCTCGATCTCCGAGCGGGTCCCCGAGCCTCCCGGCAGGGCAACGATCACATCGGCTGAAAGAACGTTGAGATGGTTGCGGCTCATCGGATCCCGGCCCTGTTCTCCGCTGAGCGGAAGATGGGTACGAATCGGTATCTCTACCCATTGGTTCGGATAGCCCGAGGGAGCCACCGGCTCACCTGCTTCAACCTTCCCCGGCAACACCCCGATCACCCGCCCCTTCCTGCCCGCCACCGAATGAAAGGCCCTGCTCACAGCGGCCATCACCCCGCTGCCGCCGCCGGTGAGCAGGTGGCAACCACTGGAGGCAATCCATTCCCCCAGCGGCGCGGCCAGCTCCATATGCTCCTGGCGACCGGAGCCCATTACTCCCACTATTGGCTGACGGAACTCACCCGGGGTGCTATATTCATCCGGCATGACTGATTCTCTTCAAATGAAACCACGCTCGGTATTCCTCGGAGGAGTCTTCCTCGAGGGCATCCTGGTTCTGATCGCGGTCATCGTAAGCTACCTCTGGGCTGGCAAGCCCCTGCTGAACGCCATCCGTTTTGACCTCGATGGACTCGGCACCGGCCTTGCCGCAACCCTGCCCATGGTAGCCTATTTCGCTTTCTCCCTGTCACGATTCGGCCAGAATATCACCGCCTTCCAGAGGATCTACAAGCTCCTGCGCGAAATACTGTCGAAGGCCATCATCGAGCTGCCGAGCTGGAAGCTGGCCGTGCTGGGAATGTCAGCCGGAATCGGCGAGGAATGTCTCTTCCGGGGTGTGCTCCAGCCCGTCTTTGAAAGCTGGCTGCCGGAGGTCAACACCATCCTGACCCCACAGGTAAACGCGATCCTCGTCACCGGCGTCATCTTCGGGCTCCTCCACGCGCTCACACCCGCCTACTTTATCATCGCCACCCTCCTGTCGATCTACTTCGGCTTCCTCGTCAACTACACCGACAACCTGTTGACGCCCCTCCTGGCCCATGGCCTCTACGACGTCATCGGCTTCCTGCTGCTGAAGCGAATGTTCCTGCAGGAACCTCCGCCAGCTGCCGGGCCGGGGGAAGAAGACCCTTCCGAAAAGGATGAGCCGGACGTGGAGGCAGCCAGCCTGCCGGGGAATTAGCCCGGCGGCCAGCCAAGCTCCCTGCCACCGAGAAGATGTACATGCAGGTGAAATACCGACTGGCCGGCCCCTTCGCCGTTGTTGGTCACCAGCCTGTAATCTTCGAGGCCCTCCTGGCGAGCCACCTCTGCGGCGACCCAGAGCAGGTGCCCCAGCAGCTCCCGGTCAGCTGCTTCCATCTCTGATACATTGACGATGGGCTTGCGGGGAATCACCAGGATATGCGTCGGGGCCTGTGGCTGGATGTCCCTGAAGTCAAGAGCCTGCTCATCCTCGTAGACGATGTCGGCAGGAATTTCCTTATCGATGATCTTCTGGAAAATAGTGCTCATGGTTTCCCCTGGGTTTTCGGTGGCGAGCTCCGGAAGCGCTGCAGCCCGCATTGGACTTGCTGCAGTTCAAATGCGAAAATGCCTGCGCCTAAGGTGCCCTGAAACCCGGGACAAGTCCATGCGGGATTGAAGTGACGGCCACTTCCTTCAGCCTTGCCCCAGCACAAGAGCAGGATCGATGAGCAAAAGCCGCGCACGACGAGCAGGAATAGCAGAAGATCCGGCCGGGCTGATGACAAGGCGTGCGGCCGTGCGGGCGGGCGCCCTGGGCGTCATGGGCCTCGGCCTCGGCCAGCTCAAGGCCCTGCAGGCTGCAGCAGAGGGTGGACCGGCCACCACCAGCCCCGGGGCGCGCTCGGTCATCTATATCTTCCTGTCCGGGGGCCTGTCGCAGATCGACAGCTTCGACATGAAGCCCGATGCAAAGAAGGAGTTCCGCGGATCTTTTAACCCGATCGCCACCAGCACCGAGGGGATCCGGATCTGCGAGCACCTGCCCCTCCTGGCCCGGCGCAGCAATGCCTGGTCGATCTTAAGCTGTCTTAGTACAACAGCCGCGCCGAGAGCCGCTAGGCCTGGTAGGACGTGTTTCCAAAAACCTGAGCGCGTGAGACTTTCTAACTGCGAGCGTTTTAAAACTTGTTTTCGAAGTTGCCAAAATTCAATCCAGGCACCCACAGCGGATCCGAGTGCCAGCCCTACTGGCCCCAAGCGAGCTGGGAGATGCATCGCATTGCGCACAGAATCGGGCAACGGGCCCCAGACTAAGTTCCCGGTGCCAAAACCAACGATCCCCTGATCCACGACCAAGATTTGCTCGAACTGGAACATCAAGATTGCCCCAACAGCCAAAGAGATGATTACA
>CAJWZY010000278.1 GCA_913050545.1 uncultured bacterium
ACGATCTGGCCTACGAGATCGCCGACGCGGTCAAGAAGGGCACCTACGAGCTCCTCTTCGGACCCTGGGAGCAGAGCGATCTCGACAACCCGCCTCCCATTGTCCGCCTCCTCGGTGACGATGTAGCCCTCATCGCCCTGCGCGACAGCAGGGTCAACGCCTTCCATGACTCTTCCGGACTGGTCGGGGCAGAACAGCTCGAACGCCTCGAAAAGGTCCTTGCCGATCCTGCCCTGGAGGGACGCCGCAAGCTCCTTGCCCTCCACTACGGCCTGCGCCGCAGCACAGGAGAGCTCGATGGAGCCTATCACGGGCTTCGTGATGCGGAGGAACTGCTCTCAATTGCCCACAAGGGAAAGGTGGAGCTCTTCCTTCACGGCCACCTCCACAATCGCTTCGTTCTCCCCAGCGGTGAACGTACCCCCATCACCATCGCCACCCCCGGCTCAGCCACCCACTCACGCTATGAGCGGGCCTACCACCTGCTCGAGATCACCCCGGCAGGTATCGAGCTCAGCGCACGACGCTACGATGCAGCATCGATGTCCTTCACAGCCTGGCCCGATGCTCCCGGCGCAGGACGCCTGGCCCCACCCAGCCGAGCTGGACACCCGGCCTAACTGGAACTTCCCACACCCTCGCGGGAGTGTTAACATCCATGGTTGGATTCGCGGCCTGCCGCGACACTGTCTACTGGCCCTACTAAACGCAAAAAGACCATGCTGAGAACCATAACCATCCTGCTGGCGACCGTCCTGCTGGCTCCGAGCCTCTGCCTGGGAGAGAACCGTTTCTTCTTCGGCCCGGCACTCGCGCTGACCGGCAGCGGCGGCAATTCCATCGAGGTGCTCTGTGACAACGACGAGACCGCCCTGGGGTTCTCCTACGCCATCCGCTACGACCCCGCCGCCATCGAGGTCACCTCGCTCACCAACGAAGACACCGCGGCTGCCAGCGCTGACTACTTCTCCGGCCGCATCGAGCAGGACAGCGGCAGCATAGGCTTCGGCTGCGTATACGATGTCGGCGGAACCTTCGATGAAAAGCGCCTGCCGGCCGGGACCAGCCAGCGCATCGGACGGATCGGCTTCAGGGTCCTGGCGGATGAACCATTTGAAACCATCCTGCGGTTCGATCGTATCGCCTTTGCCCCCAATGAACGCGCCCCGGTACGGAACGTCCTCACCGATGAAAACGGGCAGTCGGTGGTTCCCGCTCTCGAAGAGGGAAGCATCACCATCATCTCCGCCGCCCCCGGGATCTCTGAAATCACAGGAGGTGAAGGCGAGGCCGGACAGGTCTTCCAGGTCACCGGGACCCACCTCGACCAGCCGGGACTCTCGGTAGAGGTCTGTGGCGCCGCGGCAGAGCACTCCCTGCGTGAAGATGGACAGACCATCGACGTGACCGCCCCCGAATGCGCAGCAGAAGGGTGCGTCGCCGTCACGGTAATCACCTCGCGAGGACGCGCCGAGGTGGCCGATGGTTTCTGCTATCCACAGGCGAAGAATTCGCCCCTCTTCGTGCGCGGCGACGTCAACAGCGACCAGGACATCGATATTACAGATGCTGTTTTCACCCTCAACTACCTCTTTGTCGGCGGGCGCATACCGACCTGTCTTGATGCAGTAGATGTGAATGACAATGCCTCCATCGAGCTGACCGATGCGATCTTCATCCTGAACTACCTGTTCAGCGGCGGACAGGCCCCCGCAGCCCCCTTCCCTGGATGCGGACAGGACACGAACGCTGACGACATCGACTGCCAGGAGCCACCGAATTGCCCCTGAGGGCAATCAGCCCCTTCGGCGACCCGCTGCAAGCAGCCCAAGCAGGTTCTCTGCAACAAATTCAGGCTCGATGGCAGCGGTGCAGATCTCACCCTTGCACGGCTCGCACCCATCCTTTTCCCAGCAGGGCGCATAGGGCAGCTGCGGTACGAGGTTGAGGTTGCCCTTGTAGCCGAGCACCTCCGGCGAGCCGTAGCCGGTGAAGATAACGACCGAGGGAACTCCCAGCGCCGTCGCCAGGTGCGCGAGGCCGGACTCCTGCCCGACAAAGGCATCTGCATTACTGAGAATGGAGGCGAAAACCCTCAGGTCGACCCCGATCATCTCGCGGTGATGCTCGCGCTCCGTCGGTGTGGCAGGTTCCTCCGGGTTGCCGTAGCGGATCGTCTCGATCTCCGGAGGCAGCAGGTCGAGGAACTTCTCCCAGTGATGGAAATTCCACTGCTTGCTGCTGGCGGCAAAGAAGCTGCTGAAAGGATGAACAACGACCAGTGGGCGGCTGCTTGGCCGCACGACCTGCCTTGCCCGGACACGCTCGGGGGCCAGCTCGTAGTAGTAGGTGCGCAGGTCCGGATCCTCCATGCCCAGGTTGGAACAGATGGTCTCGAGAATATGACGGCCGGGTGGAGGCCAGGGATCCTCGTAGCTGACCGGGATCGCTCCCTTGCCAGGCCTGGGACCGGAGGGGAACACTGCATCCACCGAGGGGTTCCCATAGAAGATCTGCGGCCAGTGGGTCTCGATGATGATCCGGGTGGAGGGTGAGCGTTTGCGCAGCTCGTGAGCCGCCGTAGACAGGAACAGGGCATCGCTGAGGGAGCGGGTTCCCCTGTAGAGCCTGACCTCATCCATTCCCGGGCAGTTGACCTTTTCCATGCCTCGCCTCAGCTCTCACGCTTGCGGGGCATCCAGGCCCCCGAGCTCTTGCGCCAGGCCCGCAGCTTGCCCAGAAGCTCTGCGGCCTTCTGCGGCATTTTTTTTGAGAGGTCCTTCTTCTCACCGATATCTGCGGCCAGGTCGTAAAGCTCGAAGGAGCTGTCGTCGTACCATTCGATGAGCTTGTACTGCCCATCACGAACGGCGCCTCCGAGCCGGTTCTTCATGTGCCAGGAGAAATTGGGGAAGTGGAAGTAGAGGGGTTTCTCCTTGAAGCCTTTCTTCTCCTCCAGCAGGGGCAGCAGGCTCTCTCCATCGGGAGCCTCCCCATCCGGGCGCGAGAGACCGAGCGCGGCGAGGATGGTCGGATAGTAGTCCATGCTGATAACAGGCGTATCGCAGGTGCTGCCGGCCCTCACCCGCCCCGGCCAGCGCACCATCAGCGGCACCCGGATCCCACCCTCGTAGAGGTACCCCTTTCCCTCGCGCAGGGGCTCGCAGCCGGCCACTCCGAGGAAGGGGCCGTTGTCGGAGGTCAGCATGACGAGGGTATCCTTTTCGAGCCCGAGGTCCTTCAGCTCGGCAAAGAGCCGGCCGAAGGCCGTGTCCATCGCCTCGATCATGGCGGCGTAGCCATGGTTGCGCATCCAGGGATCCTTGAGCTTCGAATATTTTTCCACCAGCTTCGCCGGAGCCTCGACCGGCCAGTGAACCGTGTAGGGCCAGAGATTGACGAAGAAGGGCTTGTCCCTGTTCTTGCGGATAAAGGAGATCGTCTCATCGACAAGCCGGTCAGGAAGGTATTCCCCCTTCTTTCGCGGCGCCAGGGTGTGGATCCTGTAGGGATCGAAATAGGTTGGCGGGCCACCGTAGGCGCACCCCCCGATGTTGATATCAAAGCCCTGCGCCTCGGGGTAGAACTCCACATTCCCCCGGCCCATCGCCCCTCGC
>CAJWZY010000279.1 GCA_913050545.1 uncultured bacterium
CCAGCCGCCCTCAACGTAATCGATGGAGAACTCATCGAGCAGCCGCAGGATTTTCACCTTGTCACGACGGGAGAAGGAAACTCCCTCTCCCTGGGTTCCGTCTCGTAAGGTTGTGTCGTAGATCTTGATCATTGGTTCGGTTGTTCTGGGGGGCTTTTCACGGTCCCTCTACCGGAGGCATCTTTAGTTTCACTTGGCCGTATTCTGAGGTTCGGATTCTGACTCCGGAGACGATGAGCTCTTTTCGCCCCCTGCCGTTTTCTCATGGCGAATCCGGTGATTCAGCGCCCGGTTGGCTCCCTTGATCATTGCGTGGACCGAGGCAAGGATTACATCCTTGTCGACGGCATCGCCTCGAAAACGGTTCTCGCTCTGGTCGGTAAACTGGATATGGGCATGTGCCAGGGCGTTGGTCCCGCCGGTGATTGCCTTCAGGCCGTAGTCGCTGAGCTCCAGCTCCGGCCCAAAGTGGGCACTGAGAATTTCCTGCAGGGCATGCGAGGACGCATCCACGGGGCCGACGCCGGTACCTGTACCGATCAGCTCCTCCTCGTTGATCTTCAGCTTGATGGTCGCGCTGGCGGTGAACCCGTTTCCGGTCATTACCGAGACCTCCTCGAGCGACAGAACCTGCTCTTCAGAATCGAGCTCGTTGAGTACCTCGGTGGCGAAGGCAACGACATCCTCTTCCTCGATGGACTTCTCCCTGTCGGCGGCGTCCTTGACCCGGGTGCGAACCTCGTGAAGTTGTTCCCGGTTGAGGTCGTAGCCCCTGCGCTCGAGAATTTTTTCGATAGCATGGACGCCCGAGTGTTTACCGATGACCAGCTGGGTTCCATGCCATCCGACCGACTTGGCCGACATGATCTCGTAGGTTCGGCGGTCGCTGATGACGCCATGCTGGTGGATACCGGCTTCATGCGCGAAGGCATTTTCACCGACGATGGCCTTGTTTCTCTGCACCTCGATTCCTGTGAGATTGGAGACCAGCCGGCTGGTGCTCCAGAGCTCTTCGGTGTTGATGCCGGTTTCGACCTCGTAGACATCCTGGCGCATCTTGAGGGCCATGACGATCTCCTCGAGCGAGGCGTTCCCGGCGCGCTCCCCGATACCGTTGATGGTGCACTCGATCTGGTCACAGCCGGCCTGCATGGCAGAGAGCGAGTTGGCCACAGCGACACCGAGGTCGTTGTGGCAGTGGATGCTGAGCATGATGTCGTTGCTCGCCGGCACCTTCTCCTTCACGTAGCGCACCCGCTCCCCGATCTCAATGGGCATGGCATAGCCGACCGTGTCGGGGATATTGATGGTCGTGGCCCCTGCATTGATCGCGGCCTCGATCACATCGCACATGAAATCCATGTCGCTGCGGGATGCGTCTTCGGGAGAGAACTCGACGTCATCGGTGAACTGGCGGGCCAGCTCAACGCTGTTTACCGCCATCTTCAGGACCTCTTCCCTGCTCATCTTGAGCTTCTTGTCCATGTGGAGATTACTGGTGGCGATAAAGACATGGATGCGGGAGCTGGCAGCCTTCTCGAGGGCTTGCCCTGCGGCTTCGATGTCTTCTTTTCGAGCCCTGGCAAGGCCGCAGATTGTCGGCCCGTCGAGGCTCTCGGCAATCAGCTTGACGCTCTCGAAATCTCCCGGGCTGGAGATCGGGAAGCCGGCCTCGATGACATCTACCCCGAGACGCTCAAGCTGGCGGGCGATCACAAGTTTTTCTTCCACGTTCAGGCTGGCGCCGGGACTCTGTTCGCCGTCTCTCAGGGTCGTGTCGAAAATCTTTATCTTTCTCATGATCTGCGGACTCCGGTTTCTCCGGTCCTTTTCAGCTGCGTTCTGCTTTCCTGCAGAAGTTGAAAACTCAAAAAAAAAACACCCGCGCGCCTTCAGGAGGCGGCGGGTGGTGAATTCGTATCTGGCGTTTTTACGATCCACCCGCCCCGCTAATAAGCAGGATCAAAAGCAGAATACCAAGCAGGGCTGACCTGGAAGAATCATGCTTCGAGATCAGTGTACAGGATCGTCCCACAGGACTCTTCCTTACATTTGTACAGGTTGTCTCTAAAGCTGCTTTGAACATGGTATTGCCTTTAGGGTTTAGTCGTAAAGTTAAGCACAGATCTTAGTTGCACAGCCAGAATGTGTCAAATTCTAAAGCCGTGAGCGTTCGGGTCTCAGGCGTAGAGCTCCGTCATGAGCTGCCCGAATTCTTCGAAACCCAGGATCAGGGCGCCATCCTCGGCCTTTTTAGCTCCGTCCTGGCGTACATCGACGACGAGTCCGTGAGCTCCGAAAGCGATGGAAGCCCGGGCCAGGGGCAGGACGAGGTTGCCCTGGTCGATCGATCGCGCAGGGTCGATCACAATGGGCAGATGGGTCAGCTGGCGGAAGCTGGCTACAGTGCCGAGGTCGAGGGTGTTGCGTGAGCCCCGCTCCTCGATTCGGCTTCCCCTCTCGCAGAGAATAACCTGCTGGTTGCCCTGTGCCAGAACGCACTCGGCGGCTTCCAGGAATTCATCATTGGTAGCGGAAAATCCGCGGGTCAGCAGGATGGGGCGGCCTGTCTTGCCGGCCTCCTCGAGGAGGCTGAAGTTCTGCATATTGCGGGGGCCGATCTTCACCAGGTCAACCTGCTGGGCAGCCTGGGCTACATCGAGGACGGCTTCGACCTCGGTCATCACAGCGAGGCCAAATTCTTTTCCTGCCCGGGTGAGCATCTCGAGGAGGTCGAAGTTGATTCTCCTGGTCTTGAATGGCGAGTCGGTCGATTCCAGGCAGCTGCCATGGAGCACCATCGCGCCGCATTCACTCACCTGGCGGACATGGGCCCCGATCTGGTCCATCGAGGAGATGCAGTCAGGCCCGGCGAAGACGACGTATTCAGAGCCTCCGATTTCTGTCTCGCCGATCCGGATGGTGGTGCCGCCGGGTTTCAGGGCGAGCTCGGTCATGTTCCTGCCGCCAGGTTTTGCCGCAGCAGGGACTTTTCCGGTGTCTTGCTCGCCGGCTGTTACCGTACCGGGACTGTCCTCGTTTTTCTCGTTGCTGGAGATCTTCTCAGGCACCCTGGACCGGGTCGAGGGCCTGGTCTTATCGTGCCGTCCACGCGGGTAGGTTCCCAGGATCCTGAGGTAGTTGGTGGCGCCGCTGAGGCCGACGAGAGCCTCCTGGATTTTCGGGTCACTCGCGTTGCCCTCGAAGTCGAGATAGAAGATATAGGTGAAGGGCGAGCCCTGCATGGGCCTTGACTCGAGCTTGGTGAGGTTGATCTTGTGGTTGTCGAGGATCGCCAGCGCCTTGAGAAGGGCCCCCTCGTGATGTCCGGTGGACAGCACCAGCGAGGTCTTGCAGGGGACCCTGCTGTCTACCTGGTTGGGGCGCGGGGCGATGATGACGAAGCGGGTATAGTTCTCGCGCTGGTTGGCGAGATTGCGTTTGAGCACCTTGAGGCCGTAGATCCTGCCGGCCTCCTCGCTGGCGATGGCCGCCTGGGAGGTGTCACCGTCTTCGCTGACCTTTCTGGCTGACTCGGCGGTGTCCACATAG
>CAJWZY010000280.1 GCA_913050545.1 uncultured bacterium
GCCCGGGGGCGATGGCCGCACCGGCTCCCTTCCAGCTCAGTTTCCCAGCGGTCGACATCCGGGTGCCGAGGTAATTCTCCGCAGTGACCTCCTGGTGATGGAGCGTGGCCAGGCGCAGCAGGTCGACCTTGGCGGTGCTCAGCTCCCAGGCCGTGATCCAGGCGGGCTGCTTGAGCCCCGTTGCCAGCCTCACCTGCACGGTTTTTCGTTTTCGTCCCGGCGCCAGCGTCAGCTCAGGGATCTCGAGCTCGAGATCGGCGACCTCCGGCGCTCTCTCTTTGCGGGGGGTGCCCGTGTAGACCTCGCCCTCTCCCTCCGGCGCTCCGCCGCTGCTCCACTCGACCAGGATGTCGAGCTCGGTGGCGCTCAGCCTGTCCTCGCCGATGAGCCGGTGTTTCCCCTCCTCCGCAAACCAGGGCGGCATGTTTCTCAGGAGGACCTCTTCCTTGATCGCCTCCGCCCTCGGGCGGGCATCGAGGTAGCTCGTCAGCCGAAAGGGTGCCGGGCCATCGGGGCCGTGGCAGCGAACGCAATGCGCATTGAGGATCGGCAGGACGTGTTCGCGGTAGCTGTAGCGCGAGGTGACAATGTCGTGCGCGACGGCGGCGGCGGGGGGCGCCGTCATGCAGCAGATCAACAGAAGCACCTTTTTTTTCTTCACCGTTGTCTCCGGTACCGTTTCAATGCGAAGTACTGTGTTGCTGATATCTTATATTTGCTGAATCGAAGAGGCAAAACATGCCTTCGCAAAGGGGCAGGTCACTACTGCTGAAAAGAATCCTCGCGCTGCTGAGCCTCGCCTGTATTGCGGGTTTTGCGGGTTGTGGGAAGGGCCCTGGCAGCAGCCCGTCCTCTTCTGAAGATCCAGGGGGACCTCTGCATTTTTCCTGCAGTGAGCATCCCCGTGTTGTCAGCCGGGAAGAAGGTAACTGCAGTGTCTGCCGCCTGGAGCTGACCCGGCAGAAGAGCGTCGGTACCTTCCTCTGCGTGGACCACTTTGAGTCCGCCTCGGTTGTCCCAGCCGGCTGCGCCATCTGTGACAAGCTGCTCGTGGCTGTTCCAGGGGGGAAGATCTGGAAGTGTACGAGCCATCCTGAGGTGGTTCTCGATGATCCCGGCGCCTGTCCGGTCTGCGACCTGGAGCTGGTAGAGGTCCTGGTGGGCCTGGTGTGGGTCTGCCCGAAGAGCCTGGAGGAGACCCTCGGGGAAGAGGGCGCCACCGGCCTGACGGTTCTGCGCCTGCAGGGCCGCTCGCTGGGGTTCAGCACCGAGGAGGTTGCCTTCGGCAAGCAGGACTGCAGTCGATGTGGGCGACCTCTCCTGGAGGTGACCGTCCAGGTGCCCCATGGAGATCACAATCCGCGCCATGGGGGTATCTTCCGGATGGCCTCGGATAACCGCCACCACATGGAGGCGGTGGTTTCGCAGCCGGGTGTCCTGCGCTTGTTTTTTTTCGACAGCTATACCCGGCCGATGGCCGCGGGTGGTTTCAAGGCGAGGTACCTGCGCGCCACCCTTGATGAAAAGGAAGGTCTTGTCGATGGAGCTGAGTCTTTTGACCTGGAGCCGGCTGAATCGGGAGCGTACCTCGAAGCACAGATAGAGGATTATGTTCTGCCCCTGCACCTCGTCGTCAAGGCGGAGATTGACGGCCGGAAGGAGCGTTTCGACTTTACCTTCCGGTCTCCCGGTTCAGCGGAGGTGGCGCCCGCTGACAAGCGCACGCGGCGCCCCGAGGATGACCTGGAGATTCCTTCGAGCGCCGCAGGGATCGTTGCTGCGATGAAAAGCAGGAATGCGAGGGTGCAGGAGCTGATCCGTGGGCAGGAATACAAGTCGCTCTTCATCCCCGCCTTTGAGGCCAAGGTGCTCGCCCTCGAGCTCGAAAAGAAATTTGGTCCCGGGGAGGAAGCCGGTCGCAGGCTGAGGCTGGAGCGGGGGGTGAAGGAGGTTGTGCGGGGCGCCTGGCTGCTCGATCATTTCGGCGACCAGGGAGATCGGACTGAGGTCTTGCAGCAACACCGGGTGTTTTCAGAAGGGGTGAAGGACCTCGAGGCGCTCTTTCCTTCCGGCTGAAGGCAGCGAGTGACTGGAGGGAATGGCCGTTTCGCCTTCTGCAGGCCGCGGCTGCATCATTTCATACTTCCGAAAAGACAACAGGCCGATCCTTAAGTCCCTCCAGTTAAACAGGTTAGTCCCTACCTTCCGGACTGCTTGCCTATCGGGAACTTCATGGGACTGTATCTCTTCGCCGCAGATGCCGAAAGTACTGGATGTTGGGGTCTGGTACCTTGAAGATACCGGATCTTCGTCTGAAAGAACAAAGTGAAGAGGGTTATCCAGGGCCGGCGTTACGGTTCCTGACAGCCTTTTTGACTTCATTTTCCGGCTTTTCATCATGCACCAGGAAATCTTGGATCCTGCTCTCCGGGTAAATACATCCGGGCGACGCTGGAAAAGAATCCGTCTCCCCGCCGGACTTCTTGTCCTCGGGGTGATTCTTGCCATTGCCTTTTTCCCGGGCCCGGAATCAGGTGGGGGCGAGACGGTCGCGCCGGCCTTCCTGGAGGTCTGGACGGTGAGTGCTGAGCAGGAACGCCCGGTAGAGGGTGTCGAGGTCAGGGTGCTCCTGTCCTCCGGAGAAGAGCTCATGTCCCGCTACACCGGCCCCGATGGACAGGCCCGCTGGGAGCATGGAGGGGGAAACCTGGTCGTCAGGGTAGAGGATCCCCAGGGCAGGTATTTCCCCCAGGAGCAGAAGCTCGAAAAACCCGGCGAGGCGATTCTTTTCAAGTTGAGAGAAGGTGTCTCGGCGGTTCTCGATGTCAACTCGGCCGGCCCGATCTGCCTGAGTGCCGACCTCGTGCCGCAGCCGATCGAGCTTCCCTGGTCGCAACTGGATGAGCAGCCCCGGCCGGAGGCCGCCAGGCTCTCGATGCCGGTGCGGGCGGAAGTGGAGGTCTGGCCGATGGAGGGTGCGGTCATCAGGAGTGTCACCCGTGCCGATGGCCATCTTGACCTTGAGCCTCTTCCACCAGGGGGCGTCAAGCTCCTGATCTCTGCCGAGGGGCATGTGAGAACGGTCCTCGATTTCACCCTCGTCTACGGAAAGAACCGTCTTGGGCAGGTGGTCCTGCAGCCGGGTGGGACCACCCTCAAGGGAAGGCTGCGCATCCGAGAGGAAGCTACCGCTGTCTCCTTCCGTTTCGCGGGCGTCTCGGTGAAGGTTCCCGCAGAGGTCGATGGGAACTTCGAGATCACCGGCCTTCCCGCCGGCAGGGGAACCCTGCTGGGCTGGAGTGGAGACCGGGAGCTGTTCCGCTTGCCGGTCGATGTGGAAGGTTCTGTCCTGGACCTGGGAGAGATCGATCCTGAGCTGGTTGCCGCCAACCGCTAAGATGCTGTCACAGCAGGTCGGCTGAATAGAAGGCCCCTGTTTTTACTTCAGCCGCCTGGGCTGGGCCTTCTGCCATTCCTCTTTGCTGACCTTCTTCACCTCCTGGATGAAGACGTAGCCGCCCTTCTTGTTGCCGG
>CAJWZY010000281.1 GCA_913050545.1 uncultured bacterium
TTCGATCCAACAGCCCCACATCCGCAAACAGCTCTTCAGCCTTCTGCCGGCCCTCGGTGGTTTTCCGCCCGGGCATCCCGAAAAGCACATTGCCCATGGCATCCAGATGCGGAAAGAGAGCGTAATCCTGCAATACGAAGCCCACCGACCGGAGCTCCGTTTCGGTGTGCTCCCCAGGACCCGATACAAGCTCCCCATCGATCGCGACAGTGCCCTGCCGCTGGCGTTCAAGACCTGCGACAATCCGCAGCAGGCTGGACTTTCCACTTCCGGAGGCGCCAAGCAGGCAGTGGATCTCGCCACCGGAGAGCTCGAGGCTGACATCTTCAACCGCGGATACCGCTCCATAGCTGAGAGAGACTCCTTCAAGCTTCAGTACTGGATCAGCAGTCATGAGGTTTCTACCCTTCTGCCCGTGACAGCCGGGGTCGCATGGACAGACTTGAGAATACGGGTCAACAGGACAACCGGAACCAGCCCGGCAAGGATGATGGCAAGCGCCCCTGTCGACGCCTCTGAAAGCCGCTCATCGGAGGCCAGCTGGTAAACACGAACAGCCAGGGTGTCAAAATCGAAAGGGCGCAGGATAAGGGTTGCCGGCAATTCCTTCAAGACATCGACAAACACCATCAGGGCGGCACAGACAAGACTACCCCTCAACAGCGGCAGGTGCACCCGCCGGAGCAGGTGAAAACGCGAGGCTCCCAGCGTCTTTGCCGCATCGTCTACCGTCGGCCGGATCTTCTCAAAACCCGCCCCGATAAGGTTCAGGGGAATCGCCAGGAAACGAACCAGGTAACCGAACAGCACTGCGAAAACCGTACCGCTGAGGAACAGTCCGGGACTCCAGCCAAAGACCCCCTCGGTGAAATCATTAACCCCACTCTCAAACCACCAGAGCGGCCCGAGAACACCGATGGCGATGACCCCACCAGGAATGGCATAGCCCAGGCCAGCCACCCGGACAGCCACCCGGTTCGAAGGCGTAGCTGCTCCCCGGCGCAATTGAGCAAGGAACAGGCCGATGATGACAGTAAGGAACGCCGCCGCCCCCGCCAGCAGGGCGCTGTTAGCGGCAAGCTCCGCGAAGAGCTCGCCGGCCCTTGAATCGCCACCGGCAAGCGTCAACTGCAGGAACCTCGAAACCGGCAGCAGGAAACCGACGGCAACAGGTACGGCACAGGCGACCAGGGCCATCCACCTCCAGGTCCCGGTGAGGGGCACCGGCGCCACCCGCTGGGTTCGCTGGGTGGCATGATGAAATTTTGCCGATCTCCTCGACCAGCTCTCCAGCACATAGAGCAACCCGACAGCCCCGAGCAGGCAGGTAGAGAGCTGGGCTG
Source organism: uncultured bacterium (assembly GCA_913050545.1). Lineage (GTDB taxonomy): Bacteria > Planctomycetota > UBA8108 > UBA8108 > UBA8108 > UBA8108. Next base: position 1,344 of record CAJWZY010000281.1, read on the forward strand.
CCGCGATGAGATCCTGCCTGCCCATCCAGGTGCGATAGATGCCCGTGGCAAAGGTGTCGACTGCGCAATAATCAACGGCCCCGAATTCAGCCATGGTCTCCATAGCCACCAGCGCGACCCCGGCAAAGATCGCCGGCCTCGCAAGAGGGAGGATCACCCTTGAAAATCGTGCCCAGGGTCCGGCCCCAAGGGTTCGGCTGGCTTCGACAACAGAAGCTGAGAGCCCGAGAAACCCATTGGAGGCGGCAAGATACACATAGGGATAGAGACAGAAAGTGAGGATAAATATCGCTCCGCCCAGGGAGCGGACCTGTGGAAACCAGTAATCATCCCGCCCCCAGCTCATCGAATCCCGCAGCCAGGTCTGCACCGGCCCGCTGAACTGGAACAGATCCGTCATTGCGTAAGCCATCAGGTAGCTCGGAACCGCCAGCGGCAAGAGCAGGGCCCAGCGAAGCAGGCCCACCCCGGGAAAGCTGAAAGATGTAACCAGCCACGCGGTCGACACACCGATCAGCAGCGTCCCACAGCTCACGCCGACTGTCAGCAGGATGGTATTGCTGACGTATTTGCCCAGGACCGTATCGACAAGATGCTCCCAGGTCCCCTCGCTATCCCGGGTCAGGCTCCAGGCCACAGACAGGATCGGCACCAGGAGGATGGCTGCAAGCGCAATGCAGGCCAGTGACCAGTAACGTCCGGGATTGCTCTTCATGGAGTCTCCAGGCCGGTCTTCAAGAAAGGCTCAATTCCAGGAAGATAAGGGGTTCAACGCCACCCGGCCCGGTCCATTATGCGAATCGCAGCCGGGTTGTTTCTGCCGAAGACAGCCGCGTTCACCTTGTCTTCCTTGAAGGTGCCGAAGGATTCCAGGGCAGGGACGGTCCCTGCTCCCCTGACAACCGGGTACTCGTTGTTGCCGGCAGCGAACACCTCCTGCGCATCGGAACCCATCAGGTACTCGATGAAGGCAATGGCATTGGCCTTGTTGGGAGAATTCGCGCACACCCCGATCCCGGAGAGATTGACATGGGTTCCACGCCCGCCCTGGTTGGGAAAGACAACCGCAACCTTGGCGGCAGCCGCCTTCTCTTCATCGGTGCCATTGAGCATGCGGGCAAAATAGTAGGAATTGGCTACCGCGACATCCCCCTCGCCAGCGGCGACAGCCTTGATCTGGTCACGGTCACCACCCTGGGGAACACGGGCAAGGTTGGCCACCAGGCCCCTGCACCATTTCTCAGCACCCTCCTCGCCATGGGCGGCAATCATCGATCCGACCAGGGACTGGTTGTAGATATTGCTGCTGCTTCGAATCAGCACCTTGCCCTTCCATCTCGGCTTCACCAGGTCCTCATAGGAGGTAATCTCTCCCTCCTTAACCCGCTCCCTGGATCTCAGAATAATCCGTGCCCGCTTGGTGAGGCCGAACCACTTGCCCTCGGGATGCCGCAGGTTGGCCGGAACCAGCCTGGAGAGAATATCGGACTTCACCCCCTGGAAGATCCCGGCAGATTCGGCCTGGTAGAGTCGGCCGGCATCCACGGTGATGAACACATCTGCGGGACTCCGCTTACCCTCCCGCTTAAGCCTCTCGAGAATAGCGCCCGAGCTGCCCTCGATGAGCTTGACCTTGACCCCGGTTTTCTTCTCGAACTTCCGGTAGATCTGGTCATCGGTGTCGTAATGCCTGGCCGAGTAGACATTCACGACCTGGGCGGAAAGCGACGTCGAGACAAAAAGAACAAAACAGGAAAGTGCGAGGGTGATTCGATTCATTTCAAGCTCCGGGAAAAATTCAGATCAGAACGGCAGGTCCGTTAAGGGCCGTCCAGGCTACAGTCTGGCACACCGTACACAGGCTGTTCTTTCTGTCAACAGGGGAAAGCCTGCTTTGCCCGGCCCGTAAAACCGGGGTGCCGGGAATACCTTATTCCGAAATACAGAAGAGGTGCTTCTCACCGCGAATAAACAGCTCCTTGCCGGCGGGAGCAGGCGTCGCATCGACCCCCTCGCCGACGGAGTTGGTCGAGACCACCTCCAGCTTGCCGGCGTCCTTGATCACCACGGTCGTGCCGCTGCGCCCGGTCAGGTAGACATGGCCTCCGGCGGCAATCGGCGATGCGTAGGTGCTGTTGATCCCGGAGATCCGCTGGACCGTATAGTGGGGTTTTC
>CAJWZY010000282.1 GCA_913050545.1 uncultured bacterium
CGGTGTAAAGCGGTGAAAGACTTGCAAGAGTAGGGGATGAGCCTGGGTTGTGGCGTAAGGACATAGGACCGCGACGCCATTTGAGGCAGCCTGCTGGAATCGGTCGGTTTCAGCGGTATACGGCTCTAGGCTGAATCAGCCAATCGCCATTCCAGGATGGGTGCCAGGGGGCTTCTGATTGGGGGTCGGGACGGTACTGTAAGCCCAGCTCGCTGGCCTTCTCCATGTCGGCTTCGGCCTGGTCCTTTTTGCCGAGGTGTTCCCAGGCCATGCCGCGGAGCATATAAGAAAGGGCGGTTTTCTCCTGGAGGCCTACGGCCTCGTTGAGGTCAGCCATGGCTCTGGTGTGCCGGCCTGTGATGAGGTAGGCGAGGGCGCGTGCATGGTAGGCATCGACGTAGTTCGGCTCCAGGCGGATGGCCTGGCTGAACTCCGCGATGGCCCGGCTGAAATCCCAGCTGCCGGGGTCTCTGGCAGCAATGTCATCAAAGAGGGTCTTGCCCCGGGTGTAATGGACCCTGGCGGGGGGCGTGGAGCAGGAAGCGCCCAGCAGGGCAACCGCGAGTGCGAGATTTGTAAGAGATCGGGTCAAGCTGCCGGCTCCTTTTCAGTGAGTAAGGTCACCGTTATGGTAACGGGTCATCCTCCTGCCGCCAGCCAAAGTGAAATATCCGATGGATACACGGTATACGCACAACCTGTGTGATGTACGAGGTGCGTTTTCTTTGCGGGAGGCTCTATACTAACGATGATGGCCATCGCAGATAACGCAGATCACGAACAGGATCCCGAGTTGGACGAGGAACCGGCCGAAACCGGGCAGGTTGAGGGTGAGGAGGATCTCCCGGAGCTTCTTCCTGCCAGTAACAACCGGGCCGGCTTCATCAGGAAGTGCGTGTCGGTAGCCTGCGGGCTGGTTCTTCTTACCCTGGGCCTGCTGGGAATCCTTCTGCCAGGGATTCCGGGTACGCCCGCCTTCCTGGTCGGGCTGGCCATGGTCTCCGTCGCCAGTGACCGGTTGCGGCGCTGGATCAATTACCGCGATACGCGTCTTTCGCGCAAGTGGAGATTGTTTCTGCGCAAGTTCCAGTAAGAGAAGCGGTCTTCAGCTTTGCCTTCCTCTTTCTCAAGCTAAATATATCGGCCGGGCCGGGCTCCTGGCCGCAGGATGGTCCCGGAATGATTATTCAGTACCTGCAAGATGATGTCGTCCTCTATACCTGCATTGTCTTTTCCATCGTGGTCTCCGTGGTTCTTCATGAGCTGGCTCATGGAGTGGCGGCCATCTGGCAGGGAGACCGCACGCCCATCGAGTCGGGGCACATGACCCTCAACCCCATGGTGCACATGGGGGGGATGTCGCTGGTTGCAGCCTTTGTCATCGGCATGGCCTGGGGCGCGATGCCGGTCACTCCGCATCGATTCAGGCATGGCCGTCTTGGAGACGTCCTGGTCTCCCTGGCCGGGCCCGCAACCAACGCTCTGCTGGCCGTTGCGGCGCTGGTGACCCTGGGGCTTCTCAATACATCTGCGGCGGCCCCGGGGCTCGAGACCAATTTTCGGACGCTGCTCTTTACATTAGGCTATTTGAATATCGTCCTGGCGATTTTCAACCTCGGGCCGGTACCTCCCCTCGATGGTTCAAGGGTGTTGAGCGGCATCAGCTCACGTTACAGGAGGTTCGTGGACAACCTGGAAAACCCCGAGACCCTGTTCTTCGGTTATTTCCTGCTGATCATGATGCTTGAGCGAACCGAGTACAGCCTCTGGGGATTCGCCTTGGACCTGGCGGAACGTTTTAGTAACTATATCGAATTACTCCAGCTATGAATTAAGGATAGAGACTTGCCAGTCATGAGACATCTTCCTGCTTTTTCACCAGTGCTTTTCCTTATGGCGCTTTGTTGCCTGCTCCAGCCGGGTGAATCCCGGGCCCAGTCTTTCGACCTGCTGAAGTCGGCGAACTGGCACCACTGGCGCGGGCCGGACGCCACCGGGGTTTCAAAGACGGCGAAGCCGCCTTTGAGCTGGAGTGAAGACAGGAACATCCAGTGGAAGGTCGCATTGCCCGGCAATGGAACTTCGACGCCGATTATCTGGAAGGACAGGGTCTATCTCCTGTGCGTGATTGATACCGGCAAGGTCGACCCCAGGCTGCCGAAGCCCGGGGACCAGCCAAAGCGCGTCTTCGGGATCACCTTTCCCAATAGCGTGCAGCGCTTCGTGGTGCTCTGTCTCGACCGCAAGAGCGGCAAGGAGCTCTGGCGCCGAACGGCGGGGGAGGGGATTCCGCATGAGGGGCACCACGGTGACAATGATTTCGCCTCCGCATCGCCGACAACCGATGGCGAGCGGCTCTACTGCTGGTTCGGTTCCGCAGGGCTGTACTGCTATGATCTCGAGGGAAAGAAGCTCTGGGAGCGGAATCTCGGCAAGGCGCATATGGGAGCGAGCCTCGGCGAGGGTTGCTCGCCTGTCATCCACGATGGAAGGCTGGTGGTCGTGCGCGACCAGGCGCGCCAGTCGTCTGTTCATGTGCTCAACGCGAAAACAGGCAAGACCCTCTGGGAGAAAAAACGGGAGGAGCCCAATGCCTGGGCTACCCCCGTGGTCGTTCGCCACAGCGGGCGGACCCAGGTCGTCGTGCCGGCCTCGAAGATGGTGAGGTGCTATGACCTCGAGAACGGCGAGATCCTCTGGCAGTGCGGCGGGCTGACCGGCAACGTGATTCCCTCGCCAGTGATCAGCGGTGATCTCGTCTGCTGCATGAGCGGCTACCAGGGCTATTCCCTCCTCGCCCTGCCGCTGTCGGCGAAGGGGGATATCTCGAAAACAGAATCCATCGCCTGGAGCAAAAATCGCGGAACGCCCTACGTGCCTTCCCCGGTCGAGTACGACGGCATGCTCTATTTCACCCAGTCTAACCGAAATATTCTCACCTGCCTGGCGTCGCAGACCGGAGATGTGATCATTGACCGTACCCGTCTTCCCGGCCTGTCGAATATCTATGCATCCCCCGTGGGCGCCGATGACCGGGTCTACTTCACCGGCCGAAGCGGTACCACGCTGGTGCTCAAGCGCTCGAAGAAGCTCGAGGTGCTGGCGACCAACAAGCTCGATGAGCGCTTTGACTCTTCGCCCTCTCTTGCGGGGAACCAGCTCTTCCTGCGTGGTCGAAAGTTCCTTTACTGCATCGCAGAGCCGAAGTGATTCCAATAGACTCCTGGCGGGCCTGGTGTTCACCGCCCGTTTTCTCCAGTCATCGATCCAGTAATCCCATGAAACCAAATTCGATAAGCCCTCGACTCTTCCTTACGGTTTCCCTTTTCCTCCTGGTCGCCGCGTTGCCGGTCTGTTCAAAGGAGCGCCCCAATATTGTCCTCTTCTTCATCGACGATATGGGCTGGGGTGATTTCTCCTGTTTCGGCAATAAGGATGCCAGCACTCCCAACATTGACCGGATGGCCGCTGAGGGCATTCGCTT
>CAJWZY010000283.1 GCA_913050545.1 uncultured bacterium
CTGATAATGCGACGCTCGTTAACAAGGTTAACGATGCAGTGGCCAGTGCCCAGAAGGATCTTCGTGGCGAGTACAAGGCCAAGTTGAAAGATGCCAAGGGGGATAAAGAGGCGACTGCAGCCCTCAGGAAGGAGATGACGGCCAAGGCCGCTTCATCTATTTCCGAAAAAGTGAACGCTCTCCTCAGCGATGCCCAGAAGGAAGCCATCAAGAAGGCTTCGACCAAGGGCAAAGGCAAAGGCAAGAAGAAGGGCGAAAAAAAGGGTAAGAAGAAAGAAGATGCTGACAACGCATAAGTTTCAGCTATAATGCCTTCAACGGTTTCTTTGAAAGCGCCCCTCATGCGCAGAGCGTAAGAGGGGCGCTTTTTTTATCGATGCATTTTCACGCTGGGTTCAGAGAAGGCCGCTTCCCCGGTGCAAAGAGACCATCAGTCTGCCAGGCGCAGCCAGGCAGACTCGATTCTTTCGAACACCGACCGCCAGGTGAATGGCGCCAGGAGCTCACCGGGGTCCTTTCCCGAATGGGGCAGGGGGGCTTCGAGTGCCCGCTCGAGGGCGCCCGAGAGATCATCAGCGAAGCCGGGAAGCGCTTCGGCTACCGGCTGGTCGATCTTCTCCATCTCCGGCAGCTCCACGGTGTGGAGAACACCGGGCAGGTGGGAGATGATGCCTGAGCGTACCCCAGGCAGCGCTGTACAGACGGGTCGGCAGCCGCAGGCCAGGGCCTCAACCAGCACCAGCGGCAGGCCCTCGTAGAAGGACGGCAGGGCGAAGACCTTGCAGCCGCGCATGAGCTCAGCGAGCCTCGGTTGATCGACACGTCCGTGGTAGACGAGTGCTTCACCGAAGGTCTTCATGCGTCCGAGAAGTCGCTCGGCCTCTTCTCCTGAGCCGCTTCCTGCAATCTCCAGTCGGGTCCCGGGCCGTCTTGCCCGCAGAATCTCAAAGGCGTCCAGCAGGGATGAAAGTCCCTTGCTCTCGCTGATTTTTCCGGCGTAGAGGATGGAGTCGCCGCGTTCCTCCAGGGCCGCCGTGCAGTGGAAGAGGTCCTCCCTGTAGCCGGCCCCGACGACGGCGACCTGTTCTTCCCTGAGCCCGTATTCCTCCCGGTAGAGCCGGGCATGCTCCTGGTGCAGAACGACGAAGAGATCGTTGCGTCTGCAGCCTTCCCTGATCTCATCGGTGAGGTGGGGGCACAGGGCCAGCTGCCTCAGGCCCGTCCCATGCCCGTGGACGACGACGGGGGTGCTCCCGGCTGCATCCTTCAGCACCGAGGATAGGATCCAGGCGTGGTGGGCGTGGATGATGCCGGGTTTGAATTCGTCGAAGATCCTTGAGAGGGCAGTAGCCCAGGCGGCTCGGTAGGAGGAGAGCTGTTCCACGGTCATCTCTGAGAACCTGGTGCTCGGGTAGGGCATGACGTCACTCATCCCGGGTACGTCAAAGTCGAGGGGGCTTTCCCCTCCATTGCCGAACTCCAGGCGTGAGATCTCACCGGGTTCGAGGCCGTCGATGGAACAGGTGTCCCCCGCGGGCACGCCGATGAGGGCGTGCTGCTGCCAGCCTGCCGTGGCCGCTTCCCTTGCAACGGCATCGAGGGTGACCCCGCTGCCGGTGAGCGACGGACGCTGGGAGAGTGTGTGGAGGACCCGGGTCTGCATGGGGACTGATTGTACGGAAGCTACGGCGCTGAATACAGTACACGTACCGGGGGGAGATCAGTTGAACGGGTTGCCGCGTCGCCCGTATCATGAGGTGAGCTCACCAGGAGGATCCATGGATAGAAAACAAATCTTAATACCAGGTAGCCTTTGGCAGCGGTTGCTGCTGCTCGTATTTTCCCTGTTCGCTGCAACCGCCGGAGCTGAAGAGGCGGGTGGGCCCTGGAAGAAGCACGTTGTGCTCTCAGCCGAGGAGACCGGTGGAGGGGTCAATACGGTTCTGGCCAACGATTTCGATGGAGATGGCAAGTCCGATATCATCTCGAGCTTTGCCGGCAAGGTGGTGCTCCTGAAGGGCCCCGACTGGAAGCTTCAGGTTGTCGTACATAAGCTGCCCACAAACAGGCCGGGGAGGCCGGGCCGCGGGTGTATTCACAGCACCCTGCTGGATGTGGATGGAGATGGCGACCTGGACTTCTGCGGTTCTCACCAGGGGGTGTTCTGGCTCGAATGCCCGGATAAACCTTTTTCCTCCGGCTGGAAACGGCGGGAGGTTGATTCGGAGATCCAGGGGACGCATTGTCTCATCACCGGTGACGTGGACCGGGATGGAAAGCTGGATCTCATTGCCAACTCAGGCCGGGGGCCGGAGCAGACCCCGGTGCCGTATTCGATCACCTGGCAGAAGATCCCCTCGAAGCCCCTGGAGGCGAAGAGGTGGATTCGAAATGTCTTCGCGGTTCGTGACGCGCCTGGCGCTTCGCATTACACCGGCTTCGGCGATGTGGATGGGGACGGCAGGCCGGACATCTCCTGCGCGGCCAAGGGCGGCGAGCAATTTCCCGGCGGTGAATGGTTTGCCTGGTGGCGGCAGCCGGAGGATCCCCGAAAGCCCTGGAGAAAGCATCTGCTCTCGGACAAGCAGCCCGGCGCGAGCAATATCCATCCGGTGGATCTCAACGGTGATGGCAAGATGGACTTTTTCGCTACGCGCGGCCATACCCGGGGCGTTCTCTGGTTCCGGGGCCCGGATTTCAAGGCGATCGAGATCGACCCGGAGCTCGAGGGTCCGCACTCGCTGGCCACCGTCGATCTCGATGGGGATGGGGACATCGATGCCGCGACCTGCGGAAGGCTGAATAACGGGATCGCCGTCTGGTACGAGAATGATGGCAAGGGGAAGTTCCGCCGGCACCTTATTGGAAAGGACCAGGGCTCCTATGACCTCAGGACGGTCGATCTCGATGGGGACGGCGATCTCGACATACTGATCGCCGGGCATGGCAGCAACAATATCGTCTGGTACGAGAGTCCGCTGAAGTAGATCTCGGGAGTGCCTATTCGCCGGGCTTCTTCTCTTCCGCCTTGCGTTTGGCCCGGCGTTCTTCGCGAAGCTTCTGTTTCTCCGCGCGAGCCTTCTTTTTGTTCTTCTTGCCGAGGGAGGGGGTGTCTGCGCTCCAGCGTTTGGCTGCGCCATTGGCAGGCTCTGCCATTTTATCGAGCCAGGCATCGTGGAGTTGCCTGAGCTTCTTGACCTGCTCGGGATGTTTTCCCGAGAGGTCTCTTGATTCACCGATATCGCTTTCGAGGTCAAAGAGCTCCAGCCTGTCTTTGAGGCCGACCAGCTTCCATTTTCCCGAGCGGATGGCCCAGGCCCCCTTGCCCGCTGCCGAGCTCCAGTAGAGCTGGTCGTGGACCTTGCCGGCTTTTCCCTCCAGGGCGGGCAGGATGTTCCTGCCGTCGAAGGGAAGCTTGCCGGTCCTTGCGGTACCCACCGCT
>CAJWZY010000284.1 GCA_913050545.1 uncultured bacterium
AGCCTGTGAATCTGCTGCATGCGGTTCTGCGGATCGGTGACATCCTTGGCTTCAGGATAATAGGTCGAGAGACAGGCCAGACTGCTGATCAGCATCCCCATCGGATGTGCGTCAGGAAGAAATCCATCGATGAACTTCTTCATGCTGTCTTCAACGGCCATGTTCCCACCCACGATGCCAGCCAGCTCGCCCAGCTCATCATCGCTGGGAAGCTCTCCATGCAGGAGAAGGTGCACCACCTCGAGGAAGCTGCTCTTTTCTGCAAGCTCATCGATCGGGTAGCCCCTGTATTCAAGAATACCCTTATCACCATCTATATAGGTGATCGTACTCCTGCAAGAGGCGGTATTGGTAAATGCGGGGTCATAGGTCATGAGCCCGAAGTCGTCATCGGGAGTCTTGATCTGCCGCAGAGCGATGGCCGGCAAGGCGCCGTCCACCAGGTCAATATCGTAGGACTCGCCGGTTCGATGATCAGTGATCGTTACAGATTCTTTAGTCATTCTGCCGCTGCTTAAATAGGGTCTTCGGAATAAAACACGAGGGGCCTAAGATACAGTAATTAAACCGCTTTTGCCATGGGTGCCCTGAGGAAAGGCTGCACTCTTGGAATCCAGCCCCACCTCGGTTAACCTGATCGTTTCACCTTAGAACGGGATGGATGGGATGAGTTCAGAAGAAAAACAGGAAACAAGCACCGGGGCTGACCCTGCGCATTTCACCAAACTGGCCGAAACTCTCGAGAGCTCAGGGGTACCCGCTGCTCTTGATTTCCTGGCAGAGACCCTGGAAGCCGAGAAAAAGTTTCCCCAGCTTTTCGAAGCCCTGCTGATGAAAAAGCGGCACGAGCTCGGGCTGCCGATCGAGGGAAGCAACTCCATCAGGGATATCCCGGAAGAGCACCGCCAGGAGGTGGAAGACTACTACGTCGAGGTCTGCCGAGTCATCGGCGGGCACTTTCTGTCAGAAAAGAAGATCGGCCTGGCCTGGCCCTATTTCAGGGCGATCGAGGAGACCGACGACATCAGGGCGGCGATTTCCGCCTGGGAACCGCCGGAGGACTGGGGCGAATACAACGAGGACGAAGAGGAAAGCGACGAAGACGATCTCGATGGGATCATCGATGTTGCCTTCAACCAGGGTGCCCACCCGGTGAGAGGATACGAGCTGATCCTCTCGCATTACGGTACCTGCCGGGCCATCACCACCTTCGAACATCAATTCCCCCACCAGGGCGAGGACCGGGAAAATTGCGGCAAGCTGCTCATCGACCAGCTCTACGGCGAGCTACTCGAGAGCCTGCGCAATGACATCGAAACCACCGAGAACAAAGAGGCCGCCACCGAAGATAACATCAGCGCCCTGATCGATGACCGAGAGTGGCTGTTTGAAAGCCTCGGCTACCATGTCGACATCTCCCACCTCCAGTCCTGCATCCGGGCGGCAGGCAGCCTCGAAGACCCCGAGACCATCCGCAAGGCTACCCAGATGTGCGATTACGGTCGCCGCCTTGGACGGGATTACCAGCTGTCCGAGCGTCCTCCCTTCGAAGACTTTTATAACGACTACAGGATCCTGCTGCGCGCCCTGGCCGGCGAGGGCGTCGACGGGGCCGTGCGCTACTACACAGCCAAGGTTGAAAGAAACGATCCCGATGAGGATGGGAACAACTTCCCCGCAGAGGTCCTGGCCCTCCTGCTTTCCAAGGTGGGGCGCCCCGCCGATGCCATCGACGTTTTTGTGAAATATCTCCGGGAGGTGCCGGGGCCCCTGGCCATCTGCCCGAGCCTGATGGAGCTGAGCCGGCAGGCGGAAGATTATTCCCAGCTGCTGTCAATCGCCGAGAACAAAAACGACCTCCTGCAGTTCGGCCAGGGACTCATCCAGAAAGAATCCTCAGCTCCCAGCACCGAGAGTTGAGCAGCTTTGCCCTCTCCAGGCCGCGGCGCTGCGAAGGCGTTCATCTTCGATCTCGATGGGACCCTCACCCTCCCCCAGCTCGACTTTGCCTCGATCCGGGCTGAGATGGGAATCAGCGACGGTCCCATCCTCGAAGAGCTTGAAGCTCTCGCCCCTTCGCAGGAGGAGACGGCGCGCAAGGTGCTCGAAGCCCACGAAGAGAAAGCTGCAATCACCTCCACCCTGCAACCCGGTGCACGAGAGCTGCTCGATGAGCTCAGAAGAAGAAACATCCCCACCGCGATTCTCACCCGTAACAGCCGCCGATCTCTCGACACGGTGATAAAAAAACACCGCCTGCAGGTCAATGAAACCCTCAGCCGGGAAGAAGCCCCCGTAAAACCTTCACCTGAGCCGGTTCTCCTGCTTTGCCGCAGACTTGGTACTGAGCCTGCAAACACTTTAGTTACAGGTGATTACATATTTGATATCGAATCCGCAAACCGCGCTGGAGCGATTTCAGTACTTCTTTTGAATCAAAATAATTCAAGGTTTTCGGAACAGGCAGACCTTAAAATTGTCCACCTGAGGGAGATTCTGGACTTTCCGCAGGCGCGGCCGGAAAAATCTCCTTGATATTGAACCCCAAACACTGTTTTTTTGTTCGTTTGGCTTTGGGAGATTCCCTCCCCGGCCCACTCTAACCCCAGAAGTTTTTTATATATGGGACATTACACAGGTCCAAAGGCAAGAATTAACAGAAGGCTTGGGCTGGACATCTACGATTCCGCCGGCGCCCTGCGCGCCACCCATCGCCGCCCCCACCCCCCCGGAAAACAACCCACCAGGCGCCGCCGTCCAACCGACTACGCCAAGGCCCTGATGGAGAAGCAGAAGATTCGCCACTACTACGGCCTGAGCCAGACTCAGCTTGAGCGCTTTTTCAAGATCGCCAAGAAGCAGGGTGGCAACAAGGGAGAAAACCTCCTCCTGCTCTGTGAGCGCAGGCTCGACAATGTCGTGCGCAGGTCCGGCTTGACCAACACCAGGGCACAGGCCCGCCAGGCTGTGGCTCACGGCCACGTCATGGTCAACGGCCGCAAAACCGATATCCCCAGCTATATCTGCAAAGACGGCGACACCATCCAGGTCCGCCAGCGGGAAAACCTTCAGAAGATCTACTCCGATCGTCTCGAAACCAGCGACGCCCCGGAGTGCACCTTCATCGCGGTGGAGCCAGCGGAGCTGCTGGTCAAGGTCGTCAGTGCCCCGTCAACCGATGACATCGGACTGCCGGTCAATATCAACCAGGTGGTTGAGTTCCTCAGCCGCTGATACCCCGGCCCCGTGGCGTACTGTTTACCTCTTGCCCCGAGCAGACCTGCCCGGCTGGCAGTTGAGATTCTTCGTGCCCCCCTGCACGAAGCGCCTTCCAGTTGCAGTGATGGCTCTTCCAGACAGAAGGGTCTATTGCGTACAATAGGCGCCTTCCAACGGTGGACCTGAAGACTGCTAACAGAGGTAACCTATGAAAC
>CAJWZY010000285.1 GCA_913050545.1 uncultured bacterium
GAACATTATAGCTGTGGCCAGTGGCAAGGGCGGGGTCGGCAAGTCGACCACGGCCATCAACATAGCCCTGGCTCTCAAGGCCACCGGGGCCGAGGTGGGCCTCGTCGATGCGGATGTCTACGGCCCGAGCATGGCTATGATGTTCGGAGTCAGCGGGCAGCCGGAGATGAGCCCCAACAATAAGATCATTCCCCTCGAGGGCCACGGGGTGAAGGTCATCTCGATGGGCTTTCTCTCCGATGCGGATCGCCCGGTGATCTGGCGCGGCCCCATGGTGCACCAGCTGATCCGCCAGTTTACAGCTGATGTGGAGTGGGGGGAGCTCGATTACCTGGTCGTAGACCTGCCCCCGGGAACCGGGGATGCCCAGCTCTCAATGTCGCAGGTGGTGAGCATGTCGGGTGCCGTGATCGTAACGACGCCGCAGGATGTCAGCCTCATCGATGCGCGCAAGGGGCTCAGGATGTTCGAGCAGCTCAAGGTTCCGGTGCTGGGGATCGTTGAGAATATGAGTTATTTCATCTGTCCGAATTGCGATGAGCGTCACGAGATCTTCAGCCACGGCGGAGGCCGCAAAACAGCGGAGGAGCTGGGCGTCGACTACCTCGGAGAGATCCCCATCGACCCTGCCGTGGTGAAGGGAGGGGATGAGGGCCAGCCGATTGTCGTGGCCGATCCGGAATCCCCGGCGGCGATCGCCTACAACGAGCTTGCCGGTCGCGTGGCGGCACGGCTGAGTATTCTCGCCGAGCAGGCCAGCGGGGGCTCGGGGCCGGTCATGCCCGAGCCGATTGACTGGAAGACCTGATTCAGAATTTTAATGGGAGCAGGATGCTGTGAGTGGAAATCCGGTACCGGTTGAGATCAAGCAAAGCGGGGTTCGTGAGCTGCGTATCAGCTGGAACGATGGCCAGGTCAACGATTTCGATGTGGTCGAATTGCGTCGCTCCTGCCGATGTGCCGCCTGCGTTGATGAAATTACAGGCTCCCAGATTCTCCAGCCATCCCAGGTTGGCGAGGAGGTTCGCCCGCAGACGATTCGCCAGGTGGGTAATTACGCGATCCAGGTGAACTGGTCAGATGGTCATACCAGCGGGATTTTCACGTTTGATTATCTCCGCCAGATCGCCCAGGGGCAGGTTGTGCCTCCTCCCAACGGCGCAGGAGCGGAGCCTGGGATTGGGTCTGAGGGGACCCATGGCAAGCAGGGTGGCGGCTGCGGGGATTCAAGCTGCGGCTGCGGCTAGTTGATGTTCTTATTCTAATTCGATATTTCTTTATGAAGTTTTCTGAGGTGGCGCCGTCGAAACAGGCACTTGGAAATTTTTAAGACAGGTTCAGAACAGGGGAATCCAATGAAGAAATTCTTTCACGTATTGCTCGCTCTTGCGGTGGCCGCGCCGCTTCTTTCATCCTGCAGCCTTCCGGCTGCGCGCATCCTGAAGCCATCTGAGCCGGATGCGGTCGGTTCCCGGGCAGCCGGCGCCGCCACCTTTGACCAGCTTCTGCGGGGAGCCGTCAACAAGCTGCTCCTGAGTCATGGAGCCGCCAGGCAGGCCGACACCAAGCTCACCGTGGCTGTACTCAGGGTGGAAAATGCCAGCAGCGAGGAGCTCGGCGACTGGCAGGAGCAGGTCTTTGACAAGATCTCAACGAGTGTCAACGAGTCCGGGCGCTACTCGACGATCAGCCTGCGCTATATCGATGCAGGGCTGCGGGAGTCGCGGTTGAGGAGGGATGATCTCTTCATCCCGGCCAAGCGGAGGGTCTTTCTCGATGTTCTCGAGGCGGCCAAGGTTCCCGCGCAGATTCTCATCTTTCCCAAGCTGACCACCGGTACGACCGAGCTGGGTCCCCGCAGGGCGCAGCGCAACTACCTCCTTACCCTCGAGCTGGTTGATATAGCCACCGGTAAGGATTTCCGGGTTTCCGAAGAGGTTCGCAAGGCCTACCGCTGATGGGCAGGGCCTGCAGAGCAGGCCCTGGTGAGTTGATGTACAGCTACCTGAAACTGGTCCTGCTGCCGGCGGCGCTTCTTCTCCTGGCCTCGTGTGCCGGGGGCGGGTCGGCAAAGGTGCGTCCGGGGTTCGATTCGGGCCGCTACCAGGAGAGTCGTGAAAAGCTCACCAGGCTCGGCCGCAAGGATCCACGCAACGAGCATCTCTACCTCCTGGAGAGGGGGGTTGTCTCGCTGGCGCTGGAGCAGCCAGCCGATGCAGTCAGGGACCTGCGCCTGGCCAGGGACCGCCTCGATGACCTTGCCGGGTCTGACTACAGCGGCTGGTTCCAGTCGGTGCTGCTCGATGACAGGCAGCTCGCCTACCAGGGCGCTGATTATGAGCATGTCCTCGTTCGGGCAATGCTTGCCCTGGCTGATCTCGCAGATGGCAACAGCGAGGATGCCGGGGCCTACGCCCTGCAGGTCGCCAGCCGCCAGCGTGAAATCATCCAGTCCTTTCGTGCCAGCGATGGAAGCCTGCCCAAGAGCACCTACAGCCAGGTGGCTTTCGGCTCCTATCTCAAGGCGATCATCGATGAGGAGGCTCTCAAGTTTGACCTGGCGAAGATCCAGCTCGAGAAGGTCAAGGCTATCGAGCCCCGCTTCGCTGCCATCGACGCCGATCTCGAGCGCGTTACCCGGGGGCATCATTCCCGCAAGGGGAACGGGGTGGTTCATGTGCTGGCGCTGGTGGGGCGCGGCCCCTTCCGGATAGAGGTCGATGAGCCGGTGACCCGGGATTCCCTGGCGATTGCGCATTATATCTGGGCGCGGTCCAGGAACCGGGCGGCGATTCCCAATATCGCGCGGGTCAAGATCCCGGCTGTGGCGGTCTATGACGACAATCCCACCGAGGTTCATGTCGAGGTGGCGGGAGGTTCCCCGGGGACCACCTCGTTGCTGACAGATATCGAGGCCCTGGCGGTGGAGGAGTTCGAAACGGTTCGCGATCACATCGTGGCACGCGCCTTTCTGCGCCGAGCCTTCAAGGTGGCAGCTACGCAACTGGCAATCGAGGCTGCCAACCGGGGCAACGACAAGAGAGGGGAATACAGCCAGGGGGATGCGCTGCGTGACCTGGGGATCTCGGCTGCGGGCCTGCTCTGGACCGCCATGGAGAAAGCGGACCTGCGCTGCTGGAGCCTGCTTCCCGCCAGCTTCCAGGCACGACGCGTCGAATTGCCCGAAGGTGTGCATTCGATCTCCCTGAGGGCGGGAAAAAAGGGCGTGCTCACGGGGGCAGCGCAGCAGGTGAAGGTGCACGTCAGGGATGGTTACAATACCTACGTGGTCGCCGTTTTCCCCTCGACGGAAGGTCCCGCCTGCGTCCTGTCATCCGATACCGTCCGGGAACCTGCCGCGGCGGACGAGGCATCCGCCTCTCCCTGAGGCATCGCTGGCTGAAGCCCGGTGGAAGAAGGTTTTGCCTTTCGA
>CAJWZY010000286.1 GCA_913050545.1 uncultured bacterium
CAAGGTGCAGTCCCGGGCCGTTACAGTTCACCAGGCTTTAATACGCCATGGCAGCCATTTTTGGCTACTGTCGGGGTTCAGAAATTCCTACGATATGGCCACCGGGCAAATCCTGGCTCAAAGTATTGCGAGCCTGCGTTTCGCCGCCCGGGAGGAAGTGTCGGGTAGACGTTAATCCTGCATTCCCCCGGACCGGGCGCTGGCCTGCGGTGAATATCCTTTTCAACCGCGAGGCAAGGTGACCCCATGATGCGTTTTTACAGGCTGTTGTTTTCCCTGGTGCTGTTTCAGCTGGTATTCACCGGTTGCGGTGGCCTTGATCATGGCCGTGGTCTCGATGAGGCCTCCATCCAGCGTGCACGTGCAGCCTATCGCGACAGGGTGAGCCTCGTCAGCGTACAGCCCCAGGACGACGATACTGGCGACAAGTGGCCAACGGAGCAGCCCTCAGACCGGGCCGGCTCATTCCTGGACGTTGTGGTTGCCGAGATGATAGCAATCGGGCCCGGTATGATTGTCCAGGGACTGGGTCACAGGTACGCGGGGGATCACAAAACCGCTGGCCAGCTGATGAGGGTTGGAGGGGTCGGGATTGGCCTGAGTGGTCTGAGTTTCGGGCTGGTTGCCGGCGGCAGAGAGATCTCCGAAGACTGGATCGGAGATGCGATCAGCGGAGCTGGTTACGGGATTGGAGTTATTGGTGTCGGCTACTACCTCTCGGCGTGGTTTTACGACATCTACGATACACCCAGGGCTGTGCGATCCGGGGGCCGGTCGCCACCGGATTCCCCCTTTGTCGATTCGCTCGATTTCATCGGTGGTGAATGAGCCCTCTCCCAGGGCACCTCCCGGTTTCCGGGCCTTTGTCAGCAGGGGTGTCATCGAAGACTCTTGCGGACGGGAGACCCGTACAAAGCCTTAATCTGCAGATCCTTTCCTGCAGGGTATTTCTGTAACCCTTTGCAGGCAGAAGCAGTATGGATACCCTGCTTCTGGCGCCTTTGCTTGACTCGGCTTACCTGTGGAGTACAATCGAGGTTCGCCAATAGTTCCGTATCTCTGTGCGATCCAAAGCCTTGCGGGGTTCGGGTTTTATTGGTTTCCGCTTCGTTCCTGGGTTTGAAGGCGAGGCGGTAAAAAAGGGCCATGCGCTCGTTGGTGCCCTTTGTTCTGATTTCTGGCTTAAGACTGTACAAACGAGGAGTACAGGTTGATGGGCTTCACCCGGTTGTTAACTATGCGAGGATTTGCGCTTCGAGCCTTGTCGGTTGCGCTGGGGTTCCTGCTTGCCATTTCTTCACTGTATGCAGATTTTGAGAATGCATCCAGGTTGACCGAGGGCCATCGCGGAGCCTCGGATGTTGAAGTTGCCCACGATACCGCCGGCAATGTTTATGTTGTCAGCATCGTAGACGGCCGCCTGCGAATCGATCTCTTCGGACCCTGCCTGCAGACCGAGCCCTTCTTTCCCTCTGGAACGGACCGCCGGGGGGAACCCCAGGTTGTTACCGGCTCCCGTGGGGAGGCGGTGGTGTGTTTCACCGAGCGGCGCTCTGCGGAGGAAACGGCCCCGCGTGATATCTACCTGACCCATAACGCAGGAGGCCCCTTCAGGGACCCTGTCCGTCTTTCCGACAGCCCGCATGATGATTACGCCCCGCACCTCGCCCTGGACCTTCGCGGCAATGCCCATGTTGTCTGGAGCAGACAGCCGGCTGACCCCGAGGAGCCCCCCCTGGTTCTCTACTACAATCCACTGAGCGAGCGGATTGAGACAGTTGCCCCGGGAAGGCTCCCCTCACTCTGCCTCGATTCAGGGGGGACGGTGCATCTCGTCTACCAGCGGGCTGACAGGCTGTATTGTAATTCCAATCCCAGTGGTGCTTTTGACCGCGAGCTCGAGATCGAGGGTGCTCCTGCCACGATGGAGCCGGGAGCGGCTATTGCCGGGACCCGGGATGGAAGGCTGGTGATCTGCTATGCAGATTCGGGTTCTCTCTATCTTCTCGAGGGTTCCCAGGAAGCGGACTTTGGCGTGGCTACCGAGATTGACTCCGGTGGTATCACCCAGGCTGACCTGGAGGCCGGGCGCAGTGGTGGGCTGAGCCTTGTTTATTCAAGGGGTGGCGACATCTACAAGATGAGCGGAGCCGGTTCTCGTGACCTGGAGCTCGAGCATGTTGTCCCCTCCGTCCCGGACCTGGAGACGGGTCCTCGCCATGCTGTGGATTCCTGCGATATCACCCATGTTGTTTTCCTCAGGGATGGAGAGGTCTATTACACCAACGATGCACAGGACCCTGTTCCTGATTTCAGCGCTGACAGGACCCATGGCGAGATACCGCTGCTGGTACAGTTTGAAGATCTCTCCGAGGGCAAGGTGCAGGGCTGGCACTGGGATTTCGGTGATGGAGGGACCTCCCTTTCAAGGAATCCGCAGTACACCTACGACGAGCCCGGCAGCTACACGGTTACCCTGTCGGTTTTCCTGACCAACCGTACCTCGGTTGAGCTCAAGCGTGAGTTCGTCGTGGTCGAGGAACCCTCCAATACCCTGACGATTCCTGACCAGCGCCTCGAATTCGGCCAGGGCGAGGCCTGGTTCCCCGTTTACGCCTCCCACCGGGACCCGGTCATGGCCTACCAGCTTCATGGGGTTTTTGACCCGGAGGTTCTTGAGATGCAGGACTGTTCCCTGCTGGGTACGCCCTCGATCCGACTGCACCCCGAGGTCTGGGAGTGTAATATCTTCGAGAGCAGTTTCGAGATCGGCTGCCTCTACGACTTCACCCCGCCGATCGATGGAAGGGCGCTGCCGCCTGGCGATGACCACATCCTCACCAACCTGATCTTCACGGTAGCTTCAGAGGGAAGCGAGGAGACCATCACCCGGATCGATCTTATCAATGACCGGGAGCAGAGCCCGATCCTGAATATCTTTACGGTTAATAACCAGTCGAAGATTCCTGTCATGACGGGCTCGACGGTAACGGTTTATCCCGAGGACCATCCGGAGCAGCTCTTCATTCGCGGTGACATCAACTTCACCGGCAACGTCGATATCACCGATGCGATCTACCTCCTCAGCTTCCTGTTCCTCGGCTTCGAGGACCCGGAGTGTCTCGATACGGCCGACACCCTCGATGAAGGCCGGATCAATATCAGCTCACCGATTTACCTGCTGAACTTCCTTTTCACCGGCGGCCCCGCTCCACGGGTTCCCTATCCGAGTCCCGGCCTCGACCCCACCCCGGATGACGCCTTCCATTGCGAAGACTGAGTACAGGGAAGGGGAATCCGGTTTATAGGTATCAACCGCCGCTTTGCCCTTGACGCTGCGGCCCCGGGACCACAATATTCCTCAGTAATCACTCGAGAATTCATCGGGGTGTAGCTCAGCCTGGCTAGAGTGCCTGCTTTGGGAGCAGGAA
>CAJWZY010000287.1 GCA_913050545.1 uncultured bacterium
GACCCCAGGCCGCTGCACCTCGTCGCCGAAGTCACCGCACGACAATTCGAATGGCGGATCCGCTATCCGGCACCCGGCACCCGGTTCACGACCTACGAACAGGTCAAGGATTGGCTCGCTAAACCACATGCCGGCGACGTCTACGCCGTCAATCGGCTGCTGGTCCCTCTGAACCGCGAAACGCTGATCTACCTCAAGTCCGGCGACGTGCAACACTCGTTCTTTGTCCCGGACCTGCGAGTCAAGCCGGATGCGATGCCCGGGCAGAGTATCGACGTCTGGTTCACCGTTAATCGGGCCGGCACCTTCGATCTGACCTGTGCCGAACTCTGTGGCTGGGGACACTACAAGATGCGGGGCGCAGTCGAAGCACTCGAAGTCGAAGAGCTCGAGTCGAGACTGAAGGAACTCAAGCAGTTGCAGGACTACGACGGATTCACCCCGCCGGAGACCGCCGCCGCCGCGACCATTGCCGGGCTCATCAACAACGTGCGGCCAGTCGGACTGCCCTGGCGGCCCTTGAAATTCCTGTTGCTCGATGAGGCAGAGATCTCGCGTCCCTGGAGCTTGTCCGGATTCATCGCCAGGCACATCGAACAGCCTGCCTTGCGCCATTCAAAGCCAGCCTCCTGGAAAACCTCGTGCAGTCCCTCGCTCTCTGCCTGCTCACTGACCAGCCTCGACCCTGGAACCACCAGGGCCTTGACTCCACCGGAAACCTTCCGCCCCCGGGCTACCCTTGCAGCCTCTCGCAGGTCACTGATCCTGCCATTGGTGCAGGAGCCGATGAAGGCAACGTCAATCCCCGTGCCTGCAATAGGAGCGCCCTGTTCGAAGTCCATGAACTCGAGCGCCTCCCTGGCGGACTCCTGCTCCTCGCCGGGAAGATCAGCAATAGAGGGCAGCTGCCCATCGATCTGGATACTCTGGCCGGGGTTGATCCCCCAGGTCACATTGGGACCGAGAGAGGATCCATCGATGGTGATCTCGTCATCGAATTGAGCATCCTCATCGGAGGCGAAGGAGCCCCAGTATTTTACCGCCTCATCCCACTCGTCCTCAGGGGGGGCAAAGGGCCGCCCCCGGATATATTCATAGGTCGTCTCATCCGGGTTCACGTATCCCACCCGGGCTCCGCCCTCGATGGACATGTTACAGACAGACATCCGCTCTTCCATGCCCATCGCAGAGATCGCCTCACCTGCATATTCGTAGGCGTACCCGGTTCCGCCCTTCACGCCGAGCTGGCGAATGATCGCCAGGATCACATCCTTGGCGTAGACACCCGGAGCGAGTGACCCGGTCACCTCGATGCGGCGGACCTTCAGCGGGTCGATGGCGAGGCACTGGCTGGCCAGCACGTCACGCACCTGGCTCGTACCGATACCGAAAGCGATCGCTCCGAAGGCTCCGTGGGTAGAGGTGTGGCTGTCACCGCAGGCAATGGTCATACCGGGCTGGGTCAGGCCCTGCTCCGGGCCGACCACGTGAACGATTCCCTGGCGGTCATCATCCAGGCCGAAGAGCTCAACCCCGAACTCCCGGCAGTTGGTTTCAATCGCGACCATCATCTCTTCAGCCAGGGTGTCCACAAAGGGACGCTCCTGGGAGTGTGTAGGGACAATATGGTCTACGGTGGCGAAGGTCCTCGATGGATAGCGCACACCAAGCTGGCGAACTCGAAGCTCCTCGAAAGCCTGGGGGCTCGTTACCTCGTGGACGAGATGCAGGCCTATAAAGAGCTGCGTCTGGCTGGTGGGCAGCTCACGAACCGTGTGCTCATCCCAGATCTTCTGTAACAGATTTTTTGCCATATCCTATCGACTCCGTCCTCCGCGGAAAGATCCCGCAGCCTGCCTCGGGCCGGGATTTTATCACAAAGCCCCGCCAGTCTCAGCAGAACTATCTTCTCCCCGGGACCGGCCCTGAAACCGCCCGGCGCAGTCCCTCTCTTTTTTCTTCACCCTCTGGGTGAAGAAGAAAAAAGAGAGGACGAAAGCGCTGAAACACGACAGGAAAAAGCCCTTTCACTGTTGAAACACCGATCCGAAAGAAAGAAATATGCCCCCTTAACCTGCATTTGCAAAAGAACTTATAGGTTTATTTTCTGACAAGGTACTTGCAGACAGTACCTCTCGTCGTATATTTTCCCGCCCATCGGTGCCCCGTTAAGCCAACAGGGAGCCGACGGCTATTACCAGGCCTGCCAGGCAACCGGCGGGCTATCGAGGAGTACCAAGTGGCTAAAGCACTCGTCATTGTCGAATCGCCTACCAAGGCCAAGACCCTTTCAAAATTCCTGGACGACAATTACCTCGTCGAATCCAGTGTCGGGCACATCCGTGACCTTCCGGGAACAGCCAAGGACGTTCCCGAAAAATTCAAGGACGACTACGCCGGCGAAATCCCCGGCATCAACATAGATGATGAATTCACCCCCCTCTGGATCCCCAACCGGAAAAGTAAAAAGCAGATCGCCAAGCTGAAGAAGATGCTCAAGGAGGTGGATGAGCTCTACCTGGCAACTGATGAAGACCGCGAGGGAGAGGCCATCAGCTGGCACCTCGTCGAGGTTCTCGATCCCAAGATCCCCAAGCGCAGGATCGTCTTCCACGAGATCACACGAGAGGCCATCCACAACGCCATCGAAAATCCACGAGAGATCGATGACCGGATGGTGCAGTCCGCAAATACCCGGCGCCTGCTCGATCGTCTCTACGGCTACGGAATCTCTCCCGTCTTCTGGCACAAGATCGGCTCAGCGAAGTCCGCCGGCCGGGTCCAGAGCCCCAGCGTACATATCATCGTAGCCCGCGAGAAGGCCCGGCTCGCCTTCATGATCTCCGGCTACTGGGACCTGGTCGGGACCTTCGGCAACAGCGCCGACAAGCCCTTCGAGGCCACGCTTACCGAGCTCGGCGGCAAACGGATCGCCAGCGGAAAATCTTTCGACAGCAACACCGGCAAGCTCAAGGAGTCCGCCGAGGGCAAGGTGGCGCTGCTGAATGAGCAGGAAGCGCAGGATCTTCGCGCCAGGCTGGAGAGCTCCGACTGGAAAATCAGCAAGGTCGAGAGCAAGCCCTATACAAAACGCCCTGCCCCGCCCTTCACCACCAGCACCCTCCAACAGGATGCCAACCGCAAGCTCGGCATGTCGGCCAAGAGGACCATGAGCGCCGCCCAGCGTCTCTACCAGAACGGACTCATCACCTATATGCGAACCGACTCGGTGAGCCTTGCCCAGGAGGCGATCACCAGTGTCCGTGGACTGGTAACGGAGCTCTACGGAGCGGAAAACCTTCCCCCGGAACCCCGCTTCTACAAGAACAAGGTCAAGAACGCCCAGGAGGCCCACGAAGCGATCCGGCCCTCAACCGAGTTCAGGAGACCTGAACAGCTCAAGACACA
>CAJWZY010000288.1 GCA_913050545.1 uncultured bacterium
GCGCCGGGGCGAGCGGATCCGAGGAGAGGGCGTCAGGGCTCACGATGTCCAGGAAGGTGAGCCGCTCGGAGCGCGGGACCGGCGGTACGACGTCAGCGGGCACCATCGCGACCGGTCGCATAGCCGGCCAGCGCGCGTACTCCAGTTAATTGCCCGGTTTTGAGGCGCAGCCGGCCCGCAGCCGCGATGCCCTGAAAGCGGGTGCGCAGCGAGCCGTCGACGCCGGCGATCGGCAGCGAAGCCGCAAACTCCGGAAAATACGCCATCGCGGCGGTGTACTCGAGCAGTGCTGCCAGCCCAGCCGCACTCACCCGGGCGCGCCGCGATAAGCCGGCGCCGTTGTCGATAACGAGTGCTGGCATTTTCACCCCGGCAGTGTGCAGCCAGTCACTGATCGCGCTTGCACCCGTGGCCGGGGTTGCCGGGTGGCCGCGCGAAGGAGAGAAGCCATCAATGGCTTGTGTACATCGGAAGAATCGATCAATTCTGGTTCCTTTCTTCAGACAGGAACCCCCTTGGACGGTTGGCGGCGCAGGAAGCCTACCGTCGCCTTTGCCAGAGCGCCACTTTTTGTGCATTTCTCATCCTCCCGACTGTTTACTGAAGTTGTAAGCTACTCAGGGAGTTAACCTAACAATGCCTGAGCAGCGAAAAAGACACTACGACCTGGTGATTGTCGGAGCGGGAATCCTCGGCCTGGCCCACGCGCTCATCGCCGGCCGAAGGGGCCTGAAAACGGCCGTCTTCGAACGTGACGAGGAACCCAGCGGAGCTTCCGCTCGCAACTTCGGAATGCTGTGGCCCATCGGACAGCGCCCCGGAAAGGTATTGAACAGGGCTCTTCGAAGCATGGAGCTCTGGCGTGACCTCTTTGACGAAGCCGGAATCTGGAACGACCCCTGCGGTTCCCTGCTCCTCGCCCGGCACGAGGATGAGCTGCATACCCTCCAGGAGTTCCTGGAGGGTTCCTCGGAGGCCGGCCATGACTGCCGATTGCTCGCTCCTGCGGAGATCGCTGAGAAGGCACCCGGGGTGCGCCAGGAGAGGCTCCTCGGAGCTCTACACAGCAGGCGGGAGACCCTCATCCAACCCCGGCAGGCCCTCGCCCGCCTCATCTCCTTCCTCAGGGAGCGGTTCGACACGAGCTTTCATTTCAAAACCGAGGTCAACAATGTAGAGCCCCCAGCGGTCGAAACGACACACGGCCGATTCCATGCCGACAGGGTGCTGATCTGCAGCGGAACGGATTTCGAGACACTCTTCCCGGAAGCCTTCAGGGAAAGCGGAACCCTCCGCTGCAGTCTCCAAATGATGAAAACGTCGGCGCAGCCATCTCCCTGGAAGCTTGGCGCGATGGTTACCGACAGTCTCACCTACAGACGCTACCAGGCGTTCAAGAGCTGCCCGTCCCACGCCGCGATGGAAAAGAGGGTTCTTGCAGAGCATGGCGACCTGGAGCGTCTCGGCATCACCGTCCTTGCCGCCCAGGACAACGAGGGCGGACTCATCATTGGCGACTCCCACCACACCGCCTGGTCGCTGCCGGAGGCTCCTGACCCCGCGATTGACGAGAAGATCCTCTCCCATCTGCGCGGCATGATCGATGCCCCCCACCTCGAGATTGCCCGGCGGTGGAGCGCGGCCTACCCGGTCCACGCGGAGCTCACCGAGGTGGTGCTGGAGCCGGCCGCAAACACCCGGATCGTCCTGGCCACCGGCGGCAACGGAATGACGACCTCCTTTGCCCTCGCTGAAGAGGTCCTCGAAGCCACAGGCTGAGCCGGAAACCTGTGGGCAAAAAAAAGAGGACAAGGGCGCGGCTGAGCCACGACCTCGTCCACCAGTTTCAAATACCCAACGGAAGTTGGACCGACCTCGCGCTGAGAAAACTTTATTCTAATCCGCCGCGACAACCCGAAGCAGACCCGAAGGACTGAAGCGACAAAAGCATTTTAATCGAAAGCCCCGCTCTATGGCTATACTTCAGAACCAACTTTGAAAATTAATCTATCCTGCAACCGACAGTCGCCTCCCGGGGCCGACCGAGCTACCAACCTCCGCCGCAGAACAGCCCGGGCTGCCATCATGGAGCTAAGTCATTGCCACAGTAGATTTACGCAGAGGCCGACAGCGTCAGGAAACTCCTTACATCTCAAAAGCCTCTTATCAACCAGCCAAACCAGCCTGGGGAAACTTCCCGGCCGGATTTTTTTTTATTTAATCTCCCCCCGAACGCCTTCACGGCTGTTTCTTCGGCCTCCAGGAACCACGAATCCATCACACATCCTCCCGACCTCAAAAAGGATTGCCCGGGACCTTTCGACCGGATCTGAATATCGATCCCTGCCGAAAAGGTCCCGGCAATCCGAGCGCTGAGGATAGGAAACTCTTTAACTCCTTCAGACCGTGTGGCAACCGGGCCCCACCGCCGACTCAGAAAAATCAAACTCTACCACCGCCTTGCGAACCTTCTCGCCACACGGAGATCTCTGGAGAACCTGAATCGCCAGGGTGCTGCTGGTGGCATCCGCTGGCGGGCAAATCTCAACGGCTATCACCGGGCGCATTCCCAATCGAGCCCACTTCCCGGGTTCAATCAACTCGCCCGGGTAGGTTTCCATTTCAAGCCCTGTGGTAAAGCCGCGCAACTCCTCGATGTCCATGAGACTCCAACGAGGCTTGGTGTTGTATAACCTTGTTGACCAGCCTTCATCTGGTGCGCGGATCTCGAGACTGGTGAAATCCCTCTGATCTCCCCCGAGAAAGAACCAGCTCCTGTTGACCTTCTCCGGATAGATACGGAATGCGCGGGCCTCATGGCGCTCGACATCAATTCCATCCATAAGCACATTGATATTGCCGACCCAGTGCACGCTGCGGCCCTGGTGGAGGTCGACACGTGGTTTCTCCTCAGACTCGAGGTCAAACATTTCTTCAACTTCCGCCTGGCTTGCAGTCCAGGGCCGAAGACGCTGGACGCGATTTTCGTTGGCCTGCTCCTGCGCCTTTCGTGCCGCCTCCCGCTGGATCCCCATCCTGTTTACCCGGTTTTCAGCGAGCTGGTCCCGCACCTTCCGCGCCACCACCTGCCAGGCGCTCATGGTCTTCAATTGATCGTCATCCTGGATAGTCCTCAGCGCGGCCCGGTAGCGTTCCCGATCCTCGGGGAAAGCTCCTCCATCCTTTGCCACAAGGGTGCCATCTTCACAGACAACCACCTCGGTACTGACCAACCTGCTGCCGCCGGGCCGAATCCGCGGAACCTGCAGCAACTGCAACGGCGTCCAGGGCACGAAAGCCCCGAAAGCCGCGAACTGCAGCAGCATCGGCTCAGGGTTCGAAGGAGTGTCGCTCCTGTTTTGAACCGTTATCTCGATCCGCAACCGGTCTGCCGCCACATTGTA
>CAJWZY010000289.1 GCA_913050545.1 uncultured bacterium
CTCTAACCAAATTGAGCTACATCCCCATAAGTTTCGAGGTCGGTTTAATTAACTTATGGCACCCGCCTTGTCAAATCGTATTTCAGCGACATGGCGAACTCCTGGCCGGGCCCATTCTACAATAGGATGGACCTGGATCATTCTCATAAACACGGACTTTCAGCTACGCCCAGCCAGCCGATAGCGCTGACTGTCCCAGTCAAAATCCTTGTTGAGATATTTCTTCAGGGTACCTGCCACCCGCTGGCTCAGCTCCTCCATCTCAAGGTCGGTGTCATAGCCGGCGATAACCACGCGGCTGGCGATTTCAGTGACCTTCAGGGGTGACTTGGACTTGTCGAGCACATCGGTAATGTAATCCTTCAGCCGGGTCTTCTTCTTCGGGAGGATCTCCCGTACTCCATCTTCCCGGAAGGCTTCAGAGCTGAGGCGGTACTTCTTCTTTTCCTTGACGAAAATATCGTAACGCTGAAGAGCCTGGAACACGGTGTTGTAAAACGACCGGGGGTTGGTGGAGCTCGATACATATCCGACCTCCGGCAGCTCCCGCTGGATCTCTGAAGCAGAGAGCGGCCCCCTGGCCTGGAGAAGAACCTGGGCGATATAGTCCTTCAGATTGTTCTTCCGCTTGCCGGCAAGGAAACTGTGGCCCGCCGGAGAATCGGCCGTCGGCTCCGCTCCAGGAGCATAGGACCCCCTGTAGGAAGCGTCCTGGCGTTCCGCAACCGGCCTTTCAGTTGTTCCTCCAGGAGCTCCAGATCGCTCAATCAGCTCTATCTGGTCTTCGACCCGCTGCAGCTCCAGGCGCAAATGATCGCGCTGCCTGATAAGCTCGGCTATCGTTTCATTCCCCTTCTTACGCTCAAGGAGCTCTTCCAATTCCCTGACCGTCAGGTCCTGAATATTCTTTTCTGTTACTTTCGAAAACATATCCTCTGTACTTCTTATCTGTCTGCTGTCGTAACTGCTTCAATCCACCCGGAGCAAGTCACCCCGGCCACCAATGAAAAACCTGCCGGAATCACCCAGCTACTGCCAGCCTGCCCACGACACTTCCTGGAAAGCACCGGCTCTTTTTCACTTCTCTCTTTTCTGCGGAAACCAGCTGAGAAGCAACCAACCCGATTGCTCCATGCGTTTCATATCGCAGGACACCAACTCTCTACCACCCTGGTGGGTAGTAATCCGCAATTTACGGCTAGACGGAAAAAGCTGTCATTTCTCTTCCCCCCCTCAGCCCCTGGCTGCATGCTTTTGCCTATCTGCCTGCGCAGCAGTATATTCAGCCGCCTGTTTTTTCTCAAAACATTTATGAAACATAAACCTTACCAGAACATCAGGCACCAGGAGATCTCCCTGAAACCTGCATCCAGGCGAAGAAATTCGTTCTCCCGGTGGGTTTCTCTCAGCAGAGAGAATGGAGACGATCAGGTAAAATCAAACAAGATGATCGTTCGCAGGAGAGGCTGGTTCTACCGGCAGGAAACCCGTTATGAGAAGCTGCAGTGACTGACCTGTCGGAGAAAACGAAGATAGCCTTTGAGCACATGGCCGTTCCCGCCCAATTCAGAAAGCGGGCACTGGCCAACCTGGAGCGCTGGCTTTCTGATGATCAATTTGCAAAGGCAAGGCCTCAGCTGATCCACCTCCAGGAAACGGGCCGACAGGACCAGCTCTTTGACGCCTTCTTCCAGGAGATCCCCTTCGGCACCAGTGGCCGCCGCGGCCCGGTCGGCTTCGGGGCCAACCGCTTCAATCCCTTCACTCTCGGCACATCCATCAAGGGACACTGCGATTTCCTCCTGGGAACCACCACCGGCACCCCGCCCTCAGTGGTCATTGCCTATGACGTGCGCAGCTTTCATGATCTCCGAAAAATCTACAGTCCAGAACTACCGAACCCCCTGCTGGGAATGCTCTCGAAAGATTTCGCCAGGATTGCCGCAGGAATCTATGCCGCCAGCGGAATCAAGGTCTGGCTCGCCGACAGCGAGAAAAACGGCTACGTCACCACACCTGAGCTCTCCTTCTCCATCAGGGAACTTGGAGCTTCAGGCGGGCTCAACATCAGTGCTTCCCACAACCATCCAGATGATAACGGGGCCAAGATCTACAATAGTGAAGGCGCCCAGGCCGTTGCGCCCAGGGACCAGGAGCTGGCTGACTGCGTTTCCGAGGCGAGTGAAGCCCGGGAGATGCCCTGGGAGGAAGCCATCGAATCGGGCTTGATCAACTCGATCCCCACAGAAATTCATACCCATTACATCCAGGTCAACCTGGACTCTACCCTGGACCCCACAGCTCGTTGCGCAAAGGTCGCCTTTACTCCCCTGCACGGGACAGGGCGGACCTCCGTAGAGCAAACCCTGCAAAAAGCAGGCTTCGAGCTCCAGTGCCTGCCCCTGCAGGAAACCCCGGATGGTACCTTTCCAACCGTACCCTTCCACTGTGCCAATCCCGAAGTCCCGGAATCAATGGACCTCGTTACCCGTTTTGCAGGAGAAGGTGAGTTCGATCTCGCACTCGCAACAGACCCCGATGCCGACCGCCTGGGAATGGCAATCCCCGGAAGTGGCCCCGAATGGAACTTCCTGGACGGAAACCAGATCGGCCTCCTGCTTGCAGCCTACCTCCTGGATTCCACCCCGGCGGATACCCGCGAGGAGCTCTATTGCATCACAACCACCGTTACAAGCTCCCTCCTGGGCCGGCTCGTTCGCAGCAGGGGCGCAAGGTGCGTGGACAATCTCCCCACCGGCTTCAAATACATCGCCGCCGTTCTCAAGGAGATTGATGAATCCGGAAACTACCAGGGCTCTTTTCACGCCTCCCCTGCAGGTTTCCTGCTGGGAACAGAGGAATCTCACGGCTACCTCGTCACGGGATCTATACGCGACAAGGACGCCGCTGGCGCCTCACTGCTACTTGCCGAGCTGGCTGCCCGGCTCAAGAAAAAGGGCGAATCCATCAGCTCCTACCTCGACGGAATCTACCTCGAGCTCGGCTACACCGCGACCCACAGCATCTCAACGGTCATGCTCGGAGCACAAGGATACCTCAATATCCGGTCCGCACAGGACCAGCTACGCCAACAGCCACCGGAGCAGATTGGGAATCGAAACGTCGAGGACGTCTTCGATCATTCAGACGAGGATGGGCCTGGGGGTCCGATTCTCTCTGACACCGACCGTATGGCCCGCAATATCCTTGAATTCAAGCTGGGCGATGGAGCCCGGGTCATCGCAAGACCAAGCGGCACCGAGCCCAAACACAAGATCTATGCAGAGGTCCCCTCCCCCGCCCTGGGGCAGGAGGCTCCCATTGAGGATCTCAACAGGCAGAAAATCGAAGCGGACGAGATCTCCC
>CAJWZY010000290.1 GCA_913050545.1 uncultured bacterium
CCGTTGCGCGGGCCTCGAACTTGGCGGCCGAACTGCTCAAGATTGTCCTCCTTCACCCCAAGATTCGGGCCTCTTTGAAGCCGGAACTGGGCGCTTTTTACCCCCTGCTCGTCCTGCGGCCCATGGAAGCCTACTTCCCCGAGCGGCTCCAGTTGAGGGCGTCGCTTAAACGTTGGCAGAAGGCCTGCCGCGAAGCGCAGCTTCTCGTCGACCTCTTCGTGAATTTCGACTGCGACATCGAACAAACGAACAACATTTTTGAGAGAACTGCGTGCGCCCTGGGTCGTCTCGTCTTCCAGAAGAGCCGCAACTTCAACCCTGCGGAGAACTTGGAGGTGCGACAGCTTGCATTTCAGTGCCTGGCAGATGTTGTGGAGAGCCTCAACTCCTGGGCGTCCGTGACCGGGCTAGACCCGCTGGTGCAGAACTCTGTCCCCTTGCCGGCAAGCGGAGCTTCGAAGGTCTTGGCCTCGCCATCGCCGGGGGGCGCTGAGGGTACTCCTCAGGTGGTCTCTGAGGGCAAGAGGTTTCAAGAGGCCAAGGTTGAAAAGGAGAAGCTGTCAGCGAGCGTGCCCCGGCCCCCTCCTCCTCCGCTGGAGGACTGGTTCGAACATGTCGATTACATCGCCACGCTCGTCGGCAAGGAGTATGTCGGACTCGGCAGCGATTTCGACGGCATTGGCGCCTGGCCCCGGGAGCTGAAGGACATCACCTCCATCGACCTGGTCACCCTCGGGCTGCTCAAGAGAGGCTGGAGTAAGAAGGAAATCGCCGGGTTCTACAGCGGCAACCTGCTGCGGGCCTGGAAGAAGGTCGAAGAGGTCGCCGGGCGCTGAGGCCCCGGCCCTTGCCTACTCGAGGCCCTTTCCCGCGAGCCAGTGTTCGGCATCAAGTGCCGCGGCGCAGCCGGTGCCAGCAGCCGTGATGGCCTGGCGGTAGATCTTGTCGACCACGTCGCCGCAGGCGAAAACTCCATCGACGGAGGTGTTGGTGCGGCCTGGGGTGACAACGATATAGCCCTGCTCATCGGTGTCGACCTGTTCTGCGAGGAATCCCGTGTTCGGGTCATGGCCGATGGCGTAGAAGATCCCGCCGCAGGTCAGTGTGCTCTCCTCTCCGGTCTTCACGTTGCTGATCTTCGCGCCGGTGACCAGGTCATCGCCCACGGCATCGACGAGGGCGCTGTCCCAGACGATCTCGATCTTTTCGTTCGAAAGCGCCCGCGCCTGCATGATCTTGCTGGCTCTCAACTCATCGCGCCGGTGAACGAGGTACACCTTGCTGGCAAACTTGGTGAGGAAGCTGGCCTCCTCGACAGCCGAGTCTCCGCCACCTATGACGACGACTTCCTTGTCCCTGAAGATGGGCAGGGCTCCATCGCATACCGCGCAGGCGCTCATTCCCCGGTTCCAGAGGGTCTCCTCGGAGGGAACGTGAAGCCGCCTCGCGGTGGCCCCTGTTGAAATGATGACACTGTGGGTTTCAACCTCGCGCTCGGTGGTCCTGACCTTGAAGGGGCCGCTGGAGAGATCGATCTCGGTGACATCTTCCTGGAAGCTGCGGGTGCCGAACTCGAGGGCCTGGGCCCGGAATTTCTGCATGAGGTCCGGCCCGCTGATACCTCCATCGGGGAAGCCGGGATAGTTTTCAACCTCGGTGGTGGTCATCAGCTGTCCACCGGGAATTCCACCGGCCTGGAAGCCCTCCAGGATGAGAGGCTCCAGGTTGGCCCGGGCGGCATAGATCGCGGCGGTGAACCCGGCTGGGCCGGATCCGATTATGGTTACTTTTTCCATCTCGAGCTTCCTTCAGATCGGGTGCTGTGATCCGGAGAGATATTCTCCGGGAAAGCACAAGATACAGCGGAAATTATTTTCATCAAACCTCAAGGAGGTTGCCCGGGCTTCTCTTGAGCCTCTATTCCACCCCAGTTAAGCTATGGCAGGCCTGTAACCAACCCTTCGAGCGTGCTTAAGCTATGAGTGAGAATAGAGACTATTACGAAATACTGGGACTAGGGCGGGGCGCCTCCGATGAGGAGATCAAGAAGGCCTATCGCACTCTTGCTCTCAAGTACCACCCGGACAAGAACAAGGGAGACGAGCAGGCGGAGTCCCGGTTCAAGGAGGCGGCCGAGGCCTTCGAGGTACTTTCGGATCCGGAAAAGAGAGCGGCCTACGACCGCTATGGAGCTGATGGCCTGCGCAACATGGGCTTCGAGGGATTTCAGAATGTCAGGACCGAGGATATCATGGGCAGCTTTTCCAGTATCTTCGGTGATCTCTTCGGTGCAGGAGGCGCCGGTGGGGGCTTCTCCAGCAGCATGTTTAGTGGTGGAGAGCCTTCAGCCAGTCGCGGGGCCGATCTGCGCCATCCCCTGCGTGTGACCTTTCGAGAGGCCGCGCTTGGCGGAAGCCGGGAGCTGGCTCTTCCCAGCCCGGCGGGCGAGAGCCGCATCGAGGTCCGGATCCCTGCCTCTGTCGCGGATGGGCAGGTGCTGAGAATCGCCGGTAAGGGCCATCCCGGGGCCAATGGCGGGCCGGGCGGTGACCTGCTGATCGAAATCTCAGTCGATTCCCACCACGAGTTCACCAGGCAGGGGAAGAACATTCGTTCCTCGGTAAGAGTGCCCCTCAAGATCGCAGTTCTCGGCGGCAAGGTCACCGTCAACACCTTGCGCGAGGAGGTTGAGCTGGCAGTGCCATCGGGAACCTCTTCGGATTCAGTCCTCAGGCTCAAGGGCCAGGGTGCCGGTGGCGATGATCCCGGTGACCACCTGGTGAGGGTCATCTTAACGGTTCCGGAGCAGCCTTCCGATGAGCTGAAGGCCGCTCTCGAGGACCTGTAGCCCCAGGGGCGCCACGGCGAGGGGTCAGCTCCCTGCGGCGGAGAAGCCCTCGGGGAAGATGTGTTTCAGCCGTGCTCCCCTTGCCGGGGAAATCGAGCAGCTCACGTGGACTCCATCCTCCTGGTAGTCGAGCTCTTCGAGGTGTGAATTTTCCCGCAGGTAGGCGATGACCTCACCCCTTGCATGAGGAACGATAAAGCTCAGCTCGATATCGCTTTCCTGGAGGTGTTCGAGAACTGCGGCGGAAAGCTCCTCCAATCCGTGTCCTGCGGCGGCTGATACCTGGAATACCCTTGAGGGCTCGATGACCTTCAATTGAGAAGGGAGAGTTTTACCCCGGCCGCCATCAGGCGGGATGCTGGCAAGGTTGTTGGCCTCGGGGATCTCCTCGGGCGCCAGCGCATCCCATTTGTTCAGGACCATCCAGGTGACCTTGTCGCCGCAGTCAAGATCCTGGAGGACCCGGTTTACCGTGTGGATGTGCTGCTCGGCCCGGGGG
>CAJWZY010000291.1 GCA_913050545.1 uncultured bacterium
AACGACTGGTCGCGGAACTCAGGGACGATCCGCCATCGACGTCGGCGGGAGACCCGGCGCGGGTTCCCGGGCTCGACGGCTGGCTGGAGGATGTGCTTGGCGAGCTCCGGCTGCCGGCCGGAGAAGCGAAGGACTGGGCGAGCTTTCGCCGTCGGGACGAGGTTTTTGCCGATGCGGCCAGGCTGCATCTCAAGGAGGCGGGACGCGGCCTGCCTCCGGGCGTTCCCTCTCCTACCTCCGGCCTTCTTACGGCCGACTGGCCGGAGGGGGAGCGGCTCATCGCGCTCCTCGATCGATATATCCGGCACGGTCTCAGGCGGTCTCCCAATCCAGAGGACCAGGCGCTTGCCGAGAAGGCGATCAGCCGGCTGCGGATGATGGGCACCCAGATCACCGAGACCGGTATGCGGGCGTGCGCCTCCCCTGTTGGCAGGGTGATGGCCTACGCCTCGGCCAAGCTCGATGCGGTGAAGGTGATTCTCAAGGCCGAGCATCGCGCGCTGGGTGATCGGCTGCGGGCTGTGATCGTCACCGATTTCGAGAAGACCTCTGCCACAGCCCTGGTCGAGGGCGTGCTGGACGAAGAGGCCGGCGGGGCGGTTGCCGCGTTCCGGGCGCTGTTGACCGACCCGGAGACCGATGCTCTCGACCCGGTGTTCATGACCGGCTCCACGGTGCTGGTGGACGACGATCTCCTGCCGCGGATCCTGCCGTATTTTGAGCGATGGATCGGCGACCTCGACCTCGAGATAAACCTCGCTCCCGTGGAACGCGACGGCTACTACGAAATCAAGGGCGGCGGCAAGCACTGGCGGCCGAGGCACTACACCCAGATGATCACCGAGGCGTTCCAGGAGGGCGTGACCAGGTGTCTCGTCGGCACGCGAGGACTCCTAGGGGAAGGCTGGGATGCCAGCCGTATCAACGTGCTCCTCGATCTGACCACCGTGACCACCAGCATGAGCATCAACCAGCTGCGCGGCCGGTCGTTTCGTCTCGACAAGGACTGGCTGGAGAAGGTCTCCAACAACTGGGACGTGGTCTGCCTGGCCGAGGAGTTCAGGCGGGGCTTTGATGATTACAAGAGGTTCAAGCGCAAGCACTCCCAGCTCTACGGGGTCTGCGATGACGGCGCGATTGAGCAGGGGGTTGGTCACGTGCACGCGGCGTTTACCGATGCGCGTCCGGAGGGTGTCTCTGAGAGGCTGGAGCTCTTTAACGAAGAGATGATCGAGCGGGCGGGGAGGCGGTCCGAGGCCCGCGGGCTGTGGAAGGTCGGCACTCCCTTCGATGAGACTCCACGGGAAGCCGTGGAGGCGAAGATCGGGCTTGGCGGCGGAGAGTTTCCTCCGTTCAAGCGCCTCGCGCTGACCGAATGGAATAACGACACGCTCGCTAACGCGATTGCGATGGTGGTGGTGCGGTCCTTGCAGGACGCGGGTGAGCTGTCGCGCCACACAGCCCACGCCGGAGGCGACCGGGGCGGTGGCTGGCTGAGGTTCTACCTGAGGGGCAAGGGTGCTGACGAAAAGATGTCAGGGATCTTCGCCGAGGCGATGCAGCAGGTCCTGGGCCCTCTTGACAACCCCCGGTATATGATTCCCCGACACGTTACGGTCGTCAGTGAAACCTGGCTGAGCAGAACGCTCCCCTCGATCATCGGCAGGTTCTTCAGGAAACGCAGGAATTTACTCACCATGTATCACGCGGTTCCTAAGCGCCTCGCGAAGAATAAAGAGCTGGCGGAGATTTTCCAGGGCCACTGGAATAAGCATGTCAGCCCCGGGGTGATCGTCTACGGCTACGGTGACGCAGGCGGCCAGGCGGTGCAGGAGGCGATTGAGCAGGGGCTGTCTCCGCAAGGCACCTTCCATCGCAAGAAGGTCTTCGGGGCAGGGTGAGGCGGCCCGGATGATTTCGAGGGCGGATTCCAACCAGGCGGAAGATGGTTCGGCCGATGGGTTACAGGCTGTCGTTTTCTTGCCAGCGGGATGGGTTTCGAATAGGCTGTTTTGAGGGCTCAATTTAAACAGAGAGAGGGTGTCGATATGAAATGTGTTACTCGAACGGTGGTGGTGTTGATCGGAATACTCGTGGGTTGCGGTTTGCTGGTTGGGGCTGGTTTTGCGGTGGACTACAAGGCCGACTTCAGCAAGGCGCTGGACAAGGGCTGGAGCTTTGTCCGTGAGGACAAGGCGGACTGGCGCCTGAAGGACGGCAAGCTCCAGCTCCTGGCGCAGCCCTCGAACATCTGGGGCAAGAAAAACAACAAGACGGAAAACTTCCTGCTGAGGGCCTTGCCCGGGCGGAAGGCCGCCGTGGAGGTGACGGTGGATTTCAATCCGAGGAAAGAATACGAGCAGGCGGGGCTCATGATCTATCTCGACGATGACAACTACATCAAGTTCGACCGCGAGCTCTACGGCGGGCAGTCGTGCACCCTGGTTCTCGAGAGCAAGGCCAAGCCGAAGGTCGTCAAGAAGATCCCCTTTCGAGAGGGCCCCCTGCGGCTGCGGCTCGAGATCTCCGACGGCAAGGTGAAGGCCATGGTCAAGGCTCCTGGCGGCAAGGACTGGACCGCCCACGGCGAAACAACCTTGCCCGGCAGTAGCGAAAAAGTGAAGGTCGGGCTGTTCGCTCTGCTGGGAGACGCGAAGAATCCGCGCTGGGCCACCTTCAGTGATTTTGTGCTCAGCGGGGGGGAATGACGCGGAGAAGCCTCGCGGGGGCTTTCCCCCGGGGACTCTGTAACATGTCAGGCGTCCTCTGTGGGCCTGATGGGAGAAGCCTCTTCGGATTTCTCCGTCTCTGCTTTCCCAGTTTCGGCATCGGTGGGCGTTGCGGCATCCTTTGCCGAGCGACGCTTCTGTTCGATCCGTCCCGCGGCCCATGCGACAGCGAGACAGAGCGGCAGCTCTACAGTTAGCCAGGCAGGCCCATCGGGCGTCATTATGGTCATGATGATTGCGCCCGTCAGCGTGAGGATGCCGATGATCATAGCCAGCAGCATGGGGCGGGAGGCGCCGAGCCTGGCCGCGATCCAGCCCCCGACAAAGGATTGCCCCAGGTGGGCGGCCAGCACCAGGATGAAGGCTGAGGCTGGCAGGGTGGAGACATAGGCGTTGAAATCTTCCGGGTTGTTCTGGTCCAGGCCAGGGGGTATTGGGAAGAATCGCATGTTGAGCCCTATCAATCCCAGGTTCAGGGCCATTCCCAGGATCCCTCCGCAGATGACAGCAAGAACGTTGCGTACCATGAGAAAGTTTCCTTTGCTGTAAGGCAGGGGTAACGTAGAGGGAAGTGGCATGGGAGATAAAGGCTGTCGGCCCTCAAGTCTCCCCTCCCG
>CAJWZY010000292.1 GCA_913050545.1 uncultured bacterium
GGAGAGGGTTCCCGGGAAGCGCAGCCGGAACCTGTGGTTGTTCTCAGGAAAACGGGGAGTCATCTTGGGATCCTGCAGAAAGATCCCATCTGCGTAATCGGCCTGGCTGACCATGCCGGCAATCCTGACCCCGGCCGGGGAAACCGCGACGATCTCCCTGAAACGGGAGCCGGCGAGCTCGCTGCCCGATGGATTGCGCAGCAGCGCCCGCGCCTCGATGGTGTAGACATCGGCGGTTGAATAGCACAGGCCTGTCGTTGACTGGCGCAGGAAGTAGTTGGTCGGCTGCACTGCATTGACGAAGAGGGGCTTCACATCCTCGTCGTCGATGATCCCGCTCGATGAGGCGGACTGCAGGGCGGCGTAGAAATCTTCGTGTCCCTGCATGGGCACCTGGGAGCGCACGGCAACCGCGAGGCGGGCGGCCTCGTAGGGAGTGACCACCTGGACCTTGTCGCGGCCGCGGATCCCGGTGAAGAGAGCCCGCAGCACCTTTTCGCTGGCGGTATTGACATTCACCGGGTGGCGCTGGAGCGCCTCGATGACTGCCTTGTAACCCCGGTAGGATGCCCTCGGCGGATAGGCAAGGCTGACTCCCCCATCCTGTGAGCCGGCCGATTTGCTGATGACGTTGAACTCCACCCGGTCGAGGTCGCCGAGGCGGCGCAGGCGAACCACCGTTCCCGGGTTGAACTCTGGCGCCCGCGGCACCATGAACTTAAACTCGCTGCCGCCGGCATTGAGGTCACTGCCGATCGACTGGGCCTCGCTCCAACGGGCGGAGATCCGGGAGCTGACGGTGAGCGCATCGCGGTGGTATTCGAGGTCCTCGGGGAGAATCGTCTCGATGCCAGCGGTGGCATAGACCTCGGCCAGCTGGGCAAGAGCCAGCTTGAGATAGCGCGAATCAATCTTGAGGCTCTTGCGGGATTCTTTCTCGTCGGCAAACATCTCCTCCATCTCCCGGCGAACCTTGCGGCCCTCGTTCTTCGTCGCCCCACGCAGGCGGGCGGCGAGATCGAGCACCATGTAGGGGCCGCGACGCCTCTCGATCTCCTGGAGGAACCGGGTTGAGAAGCCCTGCTTCTTGGTGAGCTGTTTGCGAGCACGTCCAAGCTCCAGGGTGTCCTTGACATCCAGCTTGTAGCCATCGTCGGCGAACATCGCCGGGTCGAGACCGATATTGCCCAGGCTCTTGGTGCGCACCCCGCTCTTTTTGATCAGGTCCATGTCGAGGCTCTGGCCACGGAAGCGGCCGACGAAGAGCGAGGCGATCTGCCAGTGGGCAATCTCCCGGATCGACTCGACCGCCCGGAAGCTGGTCAGGCGGTCGGGATGAAAGCCGCCGTAGCGTTCGGCCCAGAATCTGTGAAAGCCGAGCTTCCAGCCCTTGAGATCGTAGACAAAGCTGCCCACGGGGAAATCGACATCCATGCTTCCGGAAAGGAAGCTGCCGGGGAAGAGCCCGCCAAGGGTATGGGCGCCCTGGTTCCTGGTCTTGTAGGTGACCGCCTGGACATTGCCGGCGGGATGGACCAGCACCACCGCCCCATCGATGGTTTCCTTGTTGCTGTCACCCCTGAAGGGCGCGCTGTCCTCGAGCATCATTTCCTTGTCGGAGGAGCGGAACTCGGTACGCAGACGGCTGACACCGAAGAGATTAGCGATGAGATTCGGTGGCGCGGTGTTGATGTTGATCTTGCCCTGCTCATCGACGATTTCCGCCGAGGCGGTAATTCCACGAGAGGTTCTGAAGCTGAACTTGCCATCCACCTCGGCGTTGGGATCAGGCGGCGCATTGCGCGGCAGGTCGATCCCGGTGGGAAAGTTCACAGCTGTCTCATCGAGGGTGTCGAAATCTTTCTTCGAGGGGCCATTGGATGAGAACCCGGCCGGCGACGTGGCTCCCCCTGCCTGGCCGGTGGCGCCCGTGCCGCCGCGGGCAGTTCCGGAACGACGGGAGGTGCCGGCCTGGCGTCCCTTGCCGGCCTGGTTACCCCCCCGGCCGAGGAGGTTGGTGCGGCGCCCTGCACGCTGCAGCTCGCGCTCCTCCTCGAGCTCAACATACTCGCCCTCCCATTCGACCGTCGAATGGGTGGCCTCGAGCCCGGCAACCGCCCTGTTGCGGTAGCTCTCGGCTGCCTGGCGCGCCTTGATGGCGCCTGAGAAGTTCTGGCTCGCCCGATCGTGAAGCATCATCGAGACCACGAAGGGTGCCCCGATGATCGCGAGGGCTCCCAGCACCGCGATCACCATCACGAGTGCCATACCCCTGCGGGCAGTCGTTCGTGTTGTAGTGGCTGGTTTTCTCATTGGACGTTCACAACTCCCAGGGTATCGATTTCTATGATCTTCTTTTGAGCATCGGAGTACTTGTCAAAGATTATAAGCTCTTCCTCCTCCTCGATGATGTCAGGAATTTCGCCAGCAGGCCAGGTGTCTATATATTCTGCAAAGGTCATCTCAAAACGGTCAACCTGCGTGTTGGGCGCCTTGCCCTCTGCACGCGCCAGCTGGCTGTAACGCTCATCATCGATCTCGATCAGCACAATGCGCACTTCCTTTTCATGAAACACCGGATCGAGGTGCCCGTAACGGTCAAAGTGGATGATCTTTTTCCAGCCGATGATCTTGTTGAAAGGAGGATACCTGTAGACCGCCTTCTCGCTTCTGCCGCGCAGGCGCACCTCGTCAATATCCCCGGGAAAAGGACGCTCCTGCGATGAGATCGTCACCGGGTTGGTGTTGCGGGGGATCTCTGTGGGGAACCCAGGCGCTCCACGCTGCCCCGGACGCAGAAGTGGGTAGGTCAAACGCTCCACTCCATCGGCTGAGAGGGTCAGCTTGCGGCCATCAAAGCGCAGGGAGACAAACACCCAGCGTCCGGGTGCCACCACATCATCCTCGGTGATGATGACATAGGGGACACCGGCGCCCGTCCCGATGGATCCCTCGAGTGCTCCCTCGGGTGTCATCCCCAGGGACCAGGAGCCCTCCTTGGCGATGATGGTCCTGGCCTCTGAGATCGAATTCCTGGAGCTTGTTACCTTGCGCCGCCTGCCGGAGGTCTTCTGGCTGGTGGGAGCACGGGGAACGGGTGGTTTCCTGTAATGGCGAATCCAGGCCTCGAGAACGACCCCCTCCTTGAGGTCAAACGCAGCCCTGTGGCCGCAATCAATATAGCCGCCTCCATCCAGGAAGCTGACACCGGTTCCCAGGCGGCCCTCGATCCCCTCTCCGCCGTAGAGCTGCTGGGGGTTGCCTGCCAGCTCTTCACCCTCGGAGCCGAGCTCTTCGAAGCTCCACTCTCCCATGGTCTCAAAGCTCTGCGCCCAGATCGAG
>CAJWZY010000293.1 GCA_913050545.1 uncultured bacterium
CGCCAGTCGATTCTCGTAGAACTGCACCTGGTTGGTGTCCTCGCAGTCGTCGCCGGGGTAGCCATCGCAGCGGTGGGTGGAGTGGCCCACGACCATGTCCAGATCCCCGTCCCGATCGAAGTCGGCCACCGCCACGCCATGGGAGCGGTAGTGGGTGAAGTAGTCGTCGAGAGGGACGGTCTCGAAGACCAGTGGGGAGACCTGGTGGAAGAGCAGTCCCTTGTTGCCCGGGTAGTCCGAGGAGCCGATGTAGATGTCCTGCCACCCGTCGTTGTCGTAGTCCAGCCAGTTCACGGCCCAGCCTTCGATGTTGGCCTGAACCCCGTAGGTGACGGCCAACTCGTCGTACTGCATCGTGTTGGGGTTCCACACGTGGAACAGGTGACCGGCGCTCGTGTTTGAGACGAAGATGTCCCAACCCCCATCGTTGAAGGCGTCCGTGAAGTCTGCGCCCATCGCTCCGATGGCGACCTGCGTGTTGATGGCAGCGCCGACGTTGGTGAACGTGCCGTTGCCGTTGTTTCTGTACGTGGTGTCGGGCTGCTGTCCCGGATACCAACCCTTGTCGTTGCCGACGAAGATGTCCTGGCGCGAATCCCCATCGAGATCGAGGATCGCCACGTTGAGAGCATAGGCCGGCGGCGCCGCACGGATCCCCGCCGACTTGCTGATATCCCTGAACCTGCCCTTGCCGAGATTCTCATAGAGCAGGTCGTGCTGGGCGGGGAGCCCGAGCGGCCCGCCGAGCACCTCGGTGCTCTTGAAGGCAGCCCGCGCAGGCGGATTGGCCGGGTCGAATGACAGGTAGTTGCAGACATAGAGGTCGAGATCGCCGTCGCCGTCGGTATCGGCAAAGGCGCAACCCGTTCCCCAGCTCCCATCGGCCACCCCCGCAACATCGGAGACATCCTCAAAGCCCCTGCCCGCCTTGTTGCGAAGCAGGACATTCGGACCGTAGCAGGCGATGTAGATGTCATCGAAACCGTCTCCATCGTAGTCCCCTACCGCAACACCAAAGCCCCAGCGGCGCAACTGCAGCCCCAGGCGCTCAGTCGCATCGGAAAACCGCAGGCCTCCCCTGTTCTCAAAGAGCCTGCAGCCGGGACCACGCTCAGGACTTTCCAGCGTCGCTCCATTGGGAGCGAACACATCGAGATCTCCATCGGAATCAAAATCGATCAGCGCAAGCCCGCAGCCCTTTACCTCGAGGATCTCCCGCGATGGGGCTCCTCCCGAGGTCAGGACCAGGTCCAGCCCGGTATTGGCTGCATCGAGCTCACTCATGCGGATCCCTGTTTTACCGGGCGAGGAAACCGCTGAGGACGGTGAATCTCCGCATCCTGCCAGGAAGAGGCAGGCTGCCAGCGCCGGGAAATATCCGCGGAATGCAGAGCTCATCCCTTCGCTCCCCTGCTGATCTCCTGGTGCAGCTTCAGCGCCGCCTCCGCCGCCTCCCTCTCACCCATCCTCAGGAGAACCCGGGAGAGCTTATAGTGGGCGTTGTAATGCCGGGGCCAGGTCCTGGTGGCCTCCTCGAACTGGCCCCTGGCAAGATCGAGGCGCCCCTGGAGCTCATAAACCTCACCAAGGCGGGCGACCGTCTTGGCAAACTCGATTTTCCTCTTCAAGCTGCGGCCCTGCAGATCGCGAGCCTTCAGGAGGAAAGACTCGGCCTCATCCAGCCTGCCATCCTCGAGCGCGATCAACCCGAGTCCGAACCAGGTCGCCGCCACCAGGGGGGCCGCTTCAGCATGCCTCCTGAAGGCCACCTCCGCCTCGCGCAGGCGGCCAAGGTGGTAGAGGGCCCAGCCGTGGAAATGAAGAATGTTTTCGCTGCCGGGAAAAACCGCACCGGAATTCAGGATCTCCTCGAATCCACGCCGCGCCTTCTCATAGCGCTTCTGACGATGCCAGGAAAAGGCGACCAGGAACCTGGCCTGCAAAGAGCCCGGATGATCAACCAGCACAGCCCCCAGGATCGCCCGGGCCTCCGCAGGCTTACTGCCGACAATTTTGCGGGCCTTCTCGACCCGGGGGTCAGCATCCCCCGGGGAGGGTGGGGGCTGGGGAGACTGCTCCTTCGTTTCTACACGGCTCTCACCCTGGTCCTGCCCGGCAGGCCCACAGGCCACCAGCAGGAAACAGAGCACGCAGGGAAAACCGCAAGTGCTCCAGCGCGATGCCAGGGGGATGCTCACTTCAGCTCTCCTGCTCATTCGACCTGATGAGAATGTCGTGAATCGCAACGTGATCGGGAGCCTCGAGGATATGCACGACGGAAGCCGCCACGTCCCCGGGATCCAGCACCCTGTACTGCGGCAAGCCGGCGGCGATCTTTTCCGGGTCACCCCGGTAGAGCACATCGTGAAACTCGGTGGTGACAAAACCCGGAGAGATCTCGCTGACCCTGGAGGGGCTCCCCAGGGTGCGCAATTCCTGGCGCAGGCACTCGGTGATGGCCCTCACCGCGAACTTGGTAGCGGCATAGAAGCCGCCCCCCGGTGGAATCCTGTGCCCGGCCATGCTGGAAACATTCAGAATATGCCCACCCTTTTGCTCATCAAAACAACCGAGAGCCTCCCGGCAGGCCACCGCCAGCGCCAGCACGTTCACATCGAGCATCTCCTGCCAGTCCTCGGTGGCGCCATCGTGGAAGCCGGCCTTGCGGCCGAGGCCGGCGTTATTCACCAGGATATCGAGCCCCCCCCAGCGCTCACCGGACTCATGGAAGATCCTGCCGATGTCATCGGCCTGGCGCAGATCCGCCACCACCAGCAGGGGAGCCTCGCCACCGGCAGCACTGATCCTGGAGCCGAGCTCTTCGAGCCGGTCACCCCGGCGGGCGGTGAGGGTCAGGCAGGCCCCCCTGGCCGCAAGCTCGAGGGCGATCGCCTCACCGATACCGCTCGACGCCCCGGTGATAACCGCCTTGCTTCCCTTGAGGTCCATTTTCAGGATCCTTTCCTGCTGCCAGTAAAAACACGAAGCGGAACCGTCAACAGGGCCTACTTTCGCACAGACGGCTGCATCCACCACGTCGAAAGTAGCTCGCCCCGGCAGGAAGTACAGCCCCTATGGTCATGAAATAATCTCCGGGGCGGTCAGCGGGCTCCCGCAACCTCTCCTCTCGCTCTATTCACCTCGATCCGGT
Organism: uncultured bacterium; assembly: GCA_913050545.1. GTDB lineage: Bacteria > Planctomycetota > UBA8108 > UBA8108 > UBA8108 > UBA8108. Next base: position 3,152 of record CAJWZY010000293.1, read on the forward strand.
ACTGTATTGCCTGCCTGTTCAACGATCCGGAGACCCTGGGAAGGCTGCCATCCATGACAGAAGAAAACGACCTGTCCGCTCCGCAGCTGGAGAACATCCGGTTCGAAAAGACCCCGCGAGCCTGCAGGATCGTCTGCACCCTGGGGCCCTCGAGCTCAAGCCCGGAGGTAATTGAAAAGCTCATCG
>CAJWZY010000294.1 GCA_913050545.1 uncultured bacterium
CCGGATCCATCCCCTGCTCGACTGGATCAACCTGATGAGCTACGACTTCAGCGGCGGCTGGAGCGACCAGACCGGGTTAAATGCAGGCCTCTTTGCGGTGTCGGATAACGAAAACAAGATCCCCGGCCTCAACGCGGCCGCAGCCCTTGAGGCCTACCTCGATGCAGGGGTGCCGCCCACGAAGCTCCATATGGGAGTCCCCTTCTACGGCCGCGGCTGGCGGGGAGTCGCAGATGAAAACAACGGCCTGCACCAGCCCCACCGCGGGGTGCCCACGGGAACCTGGGAAAACGGCGTCTTCGATTATTCCGACCTGGTCGACAATTACCTGCCAAGCTATACCCGCCACTGGCACGAAGAAGCAAAGGTACCCTGGCTCTACAACGCCGACACCGGGATCATGATCACCTACGACGACCCCGAATCACTCGCTCTCAAGGTCGATTACGTTAACGAGCAGCGCCTCGGCGGCGTCATGCTCTGGGACCTCAGCAGCGACGATGAGGAAGGCTCCCTCTTGAGCGTATTGCACGAGGGCCTGCGCCAGCCGCCGGCGGCACGTTTCATCCGGGGCGACTGCAATACCGATGCGATGATCGACCTGACCGATGCAGTCTACCTGCTGAACTACAATTTCACCGGTGGCCCCTCCCCGGCCTGTGCCGCAGCCTGCGATGCTGACGGAGATGGCCAGATCAACGGCACCGTCACCGATGCGCTCTACCTGCTGAGCTTCAGCTTCCTTGGTGGAGCTCCACCCCCACCACCCTTCCCGGCCTGTGGGACGGCGAGCCGCCCCTCCGACGAAACGCTCGGCTGCGAGGAGACGGTCAAGAACTGCAGAAACTGAGCAGCCTGGCGGATTGACAGCCTCAATCTGCCAGCGGAGGCTCCATTTCCAGCGAAGAGTTTGAACTCTGCGGGGCTCCAGATATAATCCCCGGAAGATAAAGAAGCGATTCCACGGAAACCTCGGAACCCCTGGAGATATTGATGAAAAAAATTATTATCGCTGGCCTCATCGCAGGAATCTCCAACTTCATGGCAGCCGCAGTCCTCCAGCTGTCGGGGCTCCACGATCTCAAGATCTCCCGCTTCAAAGACGAAAAAGCTGTTGCAGCGGCCCTTGCTGAAAACGCTCCTGAGGCGGGCTTCTATTTCCTTCCGTATCACGAAAAAGGACTTTCCCCGAAAGAGGCTTTAAAGGCCAAGCAGGCCGTATTGAAAGAAATCCCCGAGGGGATGTTCGTCACCGGAGCGATCAGGCCCTCCGGCGGCAGGCCGGGGACGGGGAGCATCATCCTGCAGTTCATCACCTGCTGCCTGTGCTCCATTGCGCTGGCAGCACTGCTTTGCGGAATGGGAAAGAAAAGCTTCGGCCGGCGCCTGGGCGTCACATTCACCATCGCGCTCTTCGGCTTTGCCGCCTTCATGGTCCCCTTCTGGACCTGGCTTGGCTACCCGGGCAGCTTCATCCTGGTCGGGCTTGTCGATACGGTCATTCTCTGGGGAATAACGGGCTCGGTGATCGCCCTGCTCTTCAGGCGTTTCGAGGGTGGCTGAAAACCACGCGGACAAGGGACGGTCAGTCCCGAAGAAACCACCGCCTGATGAGCAAGGGCATTGAGCCTATCTGACATGCTCGTCGAGAAAGTTGATGACCCGCGGCCAATAGCAGAGCTCTGCAGAGACCTTGCAGTAATCATTGACCGTATCAAAAAGGTAATGGCCGCATCGGTCAGGGACATCCGCGAGGACTTCAAAGGAAACATCAAGTCCTGCATCGTCAAGCGCCTCAGAGAGTTCCCTCGCTTCGCTGACGTGGTTCGCCCCCTGGCATTGATCGTTGCCTGAGACCAGCACAAGAAAACGGGCCCTGATCTCGCCGAGACGGGGATCGGCCATCGCCTCCTCCAGGGCTCCATTGCCTGGCGCAGGCGCCATCAGGATCACCGCGTCAAAGAGATCCGGATAATCAAGAGCAAGCTCGAGGGACAAGAGTCCTCCGCGTGAATACCCCATCACGGCAAGCCTCTCAGCATCCAGGCAGCGAGTCGCCAACAGATCATCAAGGCCATCCCTGACATCGAGGCGGCCTGGATCAAGCTGCAGTTCATAGCAGCGGGCCTTTGAATACCCCAGGTAACCTGCTGCTGCCAGGGCTTCACAGGTTCCCTCTATATCCCCGCCAACCGCATCTTCCTTTCCACCGTGGCTGTAAAGCACCCCCGGAAAAGATCCCGAAGCTGAGGGGAGACAGACCCTGGAGCCCGCATAATCGCCATTCTCATCAGTAAGTTCACAGGCATCGTTTATCGGGGTTTCGCAGGCGCAGGCAGAGCTGCCCTGGCAGCTGGGCCTGCCGGGAGTTGGATCTTCCCCACACTCCGGATAAGGAGCCGGCAAGGCAGTCCCCCCCAGGAACAGGTACCCCAGGGTGTAGATGGCATCGCTCAACTCAACCGAGCTGTTGTCATCCGCATCTGCTGCGGAAAGGCACCCGGGCTCAGCTCCCCCGGTAAACAACCACTGGAGAGTGAAGATTGCATCACTGATCTCAACCGTTCCACTGGAATCAGTGTCACCACGAATAAAATCAGCGCCTCCAGCACAGCAGGGATAAAAACAGGAGACGCCAGCGAGAAGAAGCAAGCCTGCTAGGTATTTCATGATTTCAATCACCCTCGGTAATATGAACAACTTGGCACCTGTTTGAACCCCGCAGGGGAATAACCGTCACCGATTTCTCAAAACAGGATAACCCAGGAAGACCAGATCCTCGCCCTCGACCAGAAAGGCATCCTCTACCTCATCCGCGCGACTCCCGAGAAGTTCGACCTGCTCTCCACCTTCAAGGTAAGCGACACGGACACCCGGGCCCACCTGGCTGTCGCTGGAGACCAGCTCTTTATCCGCGAGCGGGATGGCCTCTCGGCCTGGAAATGGAGCGAGGCGGAAACCCCCTGGGGGATTCCCGCCTCATCCATCCGCAGCCTCCTGGAACTACTTGGCGCTGGCGCTAGGAGAGCCATCGGCCGGCAGGTCGCCCAGGGCGTACTGGAATCCGGCCAGGTAGTGCTTCAGAACGAGCGGGTTGTAGTAGATCTCGTTGCGATGGCCCAGGGAGCAGTAGAAGGTACGTCCCTTGCCGTAGGTGCTGACCCAGCTGATCGGATAGAATTCTTTGCGGCCATCGTTGCGCTTGAGATTCATCTTGCTGCCATCGAGGGCCAGCAGCATCCGGCGGTCGGAGGGCAGGGCCGTTTTGAGCCGGAACTGGTAG
>CAJWZY010000295.1 GCA_913050545.1 uncultured bacterium
GGTGAAGGGAGAGAAGACCAGGGACGAACGTTTCCCCGGTGCTGTGAACACCTACTCCATCGAAGCGATGATGCAGGATCACAAGGCACTGCAGGCCGGAACATCTCATTTCCTCGGGCAGAATTTTTCCAAGGCCTGCAAGATCAAGTTTCTCGACCAGGAGGGCAAAGAGGTCTATGCATGGACCACCTCCTGGGGGGTTTCGACCCGGCTGGTGGGTGGTCTTATCATGACCCACTCAGACGACGATGGACTGGTGCTTCCTCCCCGCCTGGCTCCCAGGCATGTTGTAATCATCCCGATCTTCAGGGGGGATGATGAGCGCGCAGAGGTTCTCGAGTATTGCGAAAAGCTTAAGGCCGAGATCGAAGAGCAGACCTTTGACCATGCAAAGGTACGGGTGGAGCTTGATAGCCGGGATATTCGTGGGGGAGAAAAGGTCTGGCAGCACATCAAGAAGGGAGTGCCGATACGGCTGGAGGTTGGCCCCCGGGATATGGCCTCTGACTCTGTCTTTATGGGGCGGCGGGATTGTCCCCCGAAGGACAAGAATGGGGTTGCACGAGCAGAGTTTGTTGCGCAGGTGCCGGCAATCCTCGATGAAATACAGAAGAATCTCTACGACCGGGCCCTGGCTTTCCGCCAGGAGCGAACAAGAACCATCGACAGCCTCGACGAGTTCAGGGAGTTCTTTACCTCCGGCGACGATGGGGAGCCCGCAGGGGGCTTTGCCCTTGCGCACTTCGTTGACAACGGTGGCGGGGCCGAGATCCTGAAGGAGCTGAAGGTTACGCCGCGCTGCATCCCCATCGAGGGAGATGACGAGGAAGGCAAATGCATCTTCACTGGCGAACCGAGTACCCGGCGGGTAGTGTTCGCAAAGGCCTACTGATACTGATCTCAGCGATCAGCTCAGCGGTTCTCGCCCTCGTAAGGCAGCAATGCCATGTACCTGGCGCGCTTGACAGCTGTGGAGGCGTGGCGCTGTCTCATTGCGCTCAGCTTGGTGCGCTGGCGTGAAGACATCTTGCCATTGGCTGTAAGCAGACGGCGCAGCTCATCGACGGTCTTGTAGTCGAGATAGATCTTGCCGTTCTTCATCTTGGTGCCGACCTTGGCCGGCGAATAAAACTTGGCGTACCTTGCCATGAGGATTTGTCCTTTCGGGAAACAGCCTCCGTGAAAACGGTACCCCCCGGCCACTGTGGGTTCCGGGGGTATGCTCCAGTTATCTGGAGCCCGACAGTTTAACACCTCCACTGGACCTGTAAAGCTTCCGTGTCCCAGGCTTCGGCCTTTTCTAATTCAAGGTCCCTGGCAGCCGAGGCGTCGTTAATGTTTGAAATCTAACGACTTACGGTGAATTGAGGTTCTCATCAGGAGGCTGCTGCAGGCATTTGACCACTGCTGGAGAAGAAAACTTTGTTGAGCAGGTAATTTCCTGGAGAAATCACCTCTCGAGGAATTTTCTCCGGTCGACAGGGCCAAACGGTTTGCGGGGTAAAATACAGACTCCGGAGCCTCAGAACTCCCTGGGAAGCCTCAGGTTTTCGAGGGTCTGCAGGCTGGTGGGGAGGCGGTTTGCAGTCGCCTGGAGATCCGGATCAGTTTCCACCAGCTCGTAGCGGTGGTTGCCATCAGCCCTGGTAATTCTCGAGGGACTGCAGCGACAGGTAAGCGCGACGTTTTTCCTGCCGGGGGAATCGAAATAGACCAGTGGCCCCATGGCGACCGGCCCTTCTTTAACAATTCCTGACAGGCCCGGTCCCCCGGTGGCCTCGATACTGAAGCTTCTGCCGGCAAGGGCCGGGCCATGTTCCCGGGCTGCTGCCTGCTCGAGGGAAAGAGATACGTGCAGGGTTTCGAGGTGGCCTTCTTCGCTGAAGAGCTCATAGATCGTGGGGTGCCCGCGTGAGTCCAGCGTCATTCTCAGGATACGTTTTGAAGGAGAGGCTGGCGCGCCCGGAGAATTTCCACTGTGTTCCCAGCTGTAGATGAACTGGGCATAGTCGAGCTCTTTGATTTTGATTTCAGACCGAACCAGGAGGACTCGTGGCCTGCCCCCGGCAGGGCTCAGCCAGGCTGCAGTGCCAGGCGATTCGTGGACAATGATCGGCGCGAGGAGATGTGCCGGGTTCTCCCGGCCGGCTCCATGGGGGAGGTAGATCCTGGCAAGGTCGAAATGGACCTTGTCTTTATCGACAGGGTTCCTGCCCACAGCTGCGGGATCATCCTGTTGAGACGGGGTGCAGCCCAGCCCGGCAAGAAGTCCAAACAACAGGATGCATTGATTCCGCATGGGGTAATTTCCAACTGGATGAATTATAAAGGCAGTTCCCGGGAACCTTTGACAGCCGGGGACCAGGTTGTCTGGGTCCGGGGAGAATCGAAATAGAGATTGAATAAGGCGCGCCGAGGTGCGATACGATTCTATCGGTTCAGTTGATCAAGTTCAGCCCCGCATCCGGGAATCCAGGTTATGTGGACTATCGTGATTCTTGCAGTTGTCTTTCTGCTCCTGGTGGTAGCAGCTTATGACCTGCTGCAGCGCAACCATGCGATTCTCAGGAACTTCCCCATCATCGGGCATTTCCGTTATCTCTTCGAGCTGGTTGGTCCCGAGCTGCGCCAGTATATCGTCACGGGCGACAATGAAGAGCGACCCTTCAGCCGCGATCAACGCCGCTGGGTTTACGCCTCATCCAAGAAGCAGAACAATTATTTTGGTTTCGGTACAGACAACGACCTGGAGCTGTCGCCGAACTACCTGATTATCAAGCACAGCGCCTTCCCGGTCATGGACGAGATACCAGGGGAGAGTGTGCCGGGATATCTCTACCCGCTGCCCTGCGCCAAGGTGCTCGGGGGGAGCCGGGGCAGGGAGAAGGCCTTCCGCCCCGCTTCGGTTATCAATATCTCCGGGATGAGCTACGGCTCCTTGAGCGCGGCGGCCATCGAAGCGCTCAATTGTGGAGCGACAATTTGCGAGTGCCTGCACAACACCGGCGAGGGAGGCGTCTCACCCTACCACCTGAAGGGGGGTGAGCTGGTGTGGCAGATCGGCACCGGGTATTTCGGCTGCAGGAATTCCGAGGGCGGCTTCGACAAGGGTAAGTTTCTCGAGACCTGTGCCAGCGGGCCTGTGCGCGCGATCGAGATCAAGTTGAGCCAGGGTGCCAAGCCCGGCCTCGGAGGCCTGCTGCCGGCGTCAAAGGTCACCGGTGAAATCTCCAGGATCAGGGGGGTTCCCCGTGGCAAGGCCTGCTACAGCCCTCCTGGCCA
>CAJWZY010000296.1 GCA_913050545.1 uncultured bacterium
CTGCAGGTCGAAGGACTCCGGATGGGCCAGGGTGACATGCATCCCCATCTTGGTCATCGCCAGGAGAGCCGAGTTGGCCACGGCCATCGGCAGCGCGCGGGGATGATTCGCCCAGCTGATGGTGACCTTGCGGCCCGGAAGCTCCTGGAAAAGTTCCTTCATCGTCACCAGGTCGGCAAGCGCCTGGCAGGGATGGTAAAGAGCCGACTCCATGTTGAAAACGGGGATCTTTGCATGATCGAGAAAGGTGGTGAAGGTTGTATCGAGCAGATCGGCCTGCTGGTCCTCTCCGCTGGCAAAAGAACGCAGCCCCAGCGCGGAAAAATAACGTGAGAAGACGCCCGTGGCATCCTTCACATGCTCTGCCGAGTCCCCATCCATCCTCTTGCCTAGCTCAGTCTCGAGTGCAAAGAGACTCTCTGCATCAAGCGTGCTGACATCTCCGCCCAGCTCCCTCGTTGCCACCTCAAAGGAGCAGCGGGTACGCAGGGACTGGTTCAGAAAAAGGAGGGCAATCTGCCGGCGCTCAAGAACGTCCGAGCAGGGGTTCTCCTTGAAGGCAAGCGCGCTGTCTACAAACGCAGCGACCTGCTCGGCTGAAAACTCATTCAAGCTGTAAAAATGGCGCATCGAGCACCTCCACCGGTCTAAGAAGGGCGTTGAATGTCCCACTTTAACAGGCGATGTGCAAGACCTTATAGCACCGCCGGGGGGGGCCACTCAGGAGAAGATCTCCTCAAGCGCTTCGAAAAATAAATCCCATTCTGAGGCGCTCACCGTGAGCGGGGGCAGCAGCCTGAATGTCTGTGGATCTCCCGAGGTTCCCACCAGGATGCTGCGCTCAAGCAAGGCTGCCTGGATCTCCTTTGCGGGCCTCTGGCAACGAACACCAAGCAGGTAACCCAGTCCCCGGACCTCCTCGACTCCCCTGCCGACATATTCTCCAAGACGCTCAATCACCCCGGCCGAGAGCGTGGCCACCTGCTCAACGAGTCCTTCCTCCTCGATGATCCGGTAGGTCGCGGCCACCGCCGCGGCAGCCATCGGTCCGCCGCCGAAGGTCGTCGCCTGGTCGCCGGGCTCAACCGTTGCAGCGATCTTCTCATTAGCAAGCACAGCACCGACGGGATACCCGCCACCGAGGCCCTTGGCGGTCGTCACCAGGTCCGGCTCCATCCCCCAATGCTCACCGACAAACCACTTCCCGGTACGCCCGTTGCCGGTCTGGACCTCATCGAAAATCAGGACAACACCATTGCGATCGCACCAGTCCCGTAGACCTGTGTAATAGCTCTCTTCTGCCATCTTGACCCCGACGACACTCTGAAGCGGTTCAATAATAACAGCAGCTATCTCGGAGGCCTCAAGGGCCTCGAGGGCCTCGAGATCTCCCAGGCGGAGAAAACGAGTCCACTGGGCAATATTCTGCGGGAAGAGCTCGCGGGATTTCGCGAAACCCGTAACACTGAGAGCTCCGATGGTGCGACCATGGAAATCCTCCTCCATGGACACAACATATTCCCGACCGGTAGCCTTGCGGGCAATCTTCAGGGCTGTCTCGTTCGCCTCGGCTCCGGAGTTGCAGAAGAACGCCTGGTGCATGGAATAGCACCTCTCTACCACGAGCCTTGCCGCCTCGGCCCTCACCGGGCAGTAGCAGAGATTGGAATAGAAATCGAAGGTGGCGGCCTGCTTCGAGAGAGCCTCCACCCACTTCGGGTGACAGTGGCCGAGCACACAGACGGCATGGCCACCGTAGAGATCGAGATAACGCCGACCGGTATCATCCTCGACATAGCTGCCCTCGGAGCGAACAAAGCTCAGCGGGAAGCGGATGTTGTTGTAGGTCGGGAGGATAAAGCGATCCTCGGTTTCTTTTGAATTCATTGAGCTGGACTCTCCTGTTGCTTGCCCTGCCACACGGCCCTAGACAAAACCCCCCGCCATGCGAAGGCCTTCGGTTTCCTCCAGGCCGCACATGAGATTCATATTCTGGATCCCCTGGCTTGCGGCTCCCTTGCCGAGGTTGTCGATCACGGTGAACACCACTCCATTGCCACCCTCACCGCCGACCCCTACCCAGGACCGCGCCGAACCCTGCACCCAGCGCAGGTCGGGAGAGCCTTCGATAACCTCTACAAGTCCCTCCTCGCCGTACGACCCCGCATAGATCTCCGCCAGCTCTGCCGCCGAAACTCCGGGAGTAAAAACGGTGGTAAAGATGCCGCGTACAAAGGGGCCTGACTGGGGCACGAACTGCAGGCTGAACTCCGGTCCATCGATGGAGCCGAGGAAGCTCTCCACCTCCAGCAGGTGCTGGTGGCCAAGTGGCTTGTAGGAGCGAACATTGGAGAAGCGCTCCGGATGGTGAGTGGTCTGCCTGGGCTTGTTCCCCGAGCCCGAAGAGCCGGTAAGCCCCAGCAGGCAGACATTTCCCTGCAGGCGGCCGGCAGCGGCGAGGGGAGCCAGGGCCAGCAACATGCCGGTGGCGAAACAGCCGGGATTTGCAACGAGACGGGCTGCGCGGATCTTCTCGCGCTGGAACTCGGTGAAGCCGTATACGAAACGCGGCAGCCAGTCCGAAGCCGTGTGCTCGCACCCATAGTATTTTTCATATCCGGCCGGATCGTTGGTTCGAAAATCTCCGGCCATGTCCACCAGGCGAACCTCGGGATTGGCCTCGGCCAGCTTCGGCAAGAGGTTCTGGGATTCATTGTGAGGAAGTGCGGTGAAGGCGACATCCACCTCGCCGATCCGCTCCTCTCCTTCTGCCTGGGAGACAAAAGAGCCGGGGATTGCCCCCTTCAGATTCGGCAGCACCTCGGCAATCTCCTGGCCGACGCGTGAGTGCGCGGTCACCCAGGAAATGGTCGCCCCTGGATGGGAACAGAGATAGCGCAGAAGCTCGGCTCCTATGTAGCCCGAGCCGCCAAAAACACCCACCCTCACCTGGTCTTGTACCGGATTTGTCATTTCATCCTCTTTGAGCACTTACTCATCCCGCGCCGGGCCATTCTCCCCCGCACCCCTGTAGAGCCGGGAGGAGATCGCCGAGATCGTTGAATAGCCACGGACGTCCGCCCCTTCCCAGAGTTTCGGCATCTCGCCATATACCCCGGCCTCCGCGCCCGCCATGGTATAAGGGCTCGAAACCGTAGCGACACTGAAACTGCCTGAATCAAGGCGCACCCCGGCAATCCCGCTTACGCGTTCCTGGGAGGAGTCGATCATCGCTTCGATGTCACGCAGGACGGGCTCAAAAGCCTGCCCCTCGTGCAGGA
>CAJWZY010000297.1 GCA_913050545.1 uncultured bacterium
CAGAACCGCCTGTGCCAAGCGGGGCATCCCGGCCGTGAAAACCACAACGCCCAGCAACGCCAGGAGCGGTATTCCTCGCGAAAAAAGACCTCGGCTGCGGCCGGTTTTATCCATCTTTTGCATGAGCAGGTTCCTCAACCTTCACTGTCTTCGATCCAGGAGATGTCATCAAAGCCCACCTCCGTCGGAATGCCATCGAGAACTACGGTAAGCACACGTTCTGACTTGTTGATCTTTCTGACCTTGCCCCTGCCGCGAAGCTTCGGTACGCGAACCTCATCTCCTTTGCGCAGCGAGCGCGCGAACTCTTCGCGCTTCCTGCCAAGCGGCGTACCGATGAGCAGCAGCTCCACCTCAGTGGCCAGCTCATCCACCATAGGCTTGTGAGTCTGCGGTACGTTCTTCAACTTGTCAACAATAGGCTTAAGGGCCTCCCGGGCCTGCCGCATAACCCGGTCAATCTCGAGGTCGGCCTCCTGCTCGAGGAAATCCCTGCGGATATCAATCTCTGCGAGTTTCCGGGAGTACTCAGCCTTGTCCTGCTGCACCTCCAGGCGCACAGATTCCGCCCTGCGTCGCTCTTTTTCGACACTCCTGCTCGACTTCTCCATGCGCGAAATCAGCTCCCGGGTGGGCTCTTCGACACGGGAAATTTCTTCCTCTGCCGCCACAATCACCTCCTCGCTGACTCCCAGGCGCCTGGCGATCGCAAGAGCGTTGGAATTACCGGGAACCCCCATCAGAAGACGGTAGGTCGGCTTGAGACTCTCTGTATCAAATTCCATCGCGGCATTCTCGACGCCCTCATGAAGGAAGGCGTACTTTTTCATCGAGCCAAGATGGGTGGTGATAATAGCCTTCCATTCATTGGTCCTGAAATAATCGAGAATCGCTGTGCCCAGCGCGGCCCCCTCAAGCGGGTCGGTTCCCGAGCCCAGCTCATCAAGCAGGATCAGCGATTTCCCGGTGGCGCCCCTGAGGATCTCCACCAGCTGCCTGAGATGACCGGAAAAGGTGCTGAGATTCTGCTCAATGCTCTGTTCATCACCGATATCTACAAACAGGTCGGTATAGACAGGAATCGAGGCGCTGGCAGCCGAAACCGGTACGCCACTGAGCGCCAGCAGGACATTGAGGCCGACTGTTTTAAGGGCAACCGTTTTCCCTCCTGTATTGGGACCGGTCACAATCAGGAGGCCGGCCGGATCACCAAGGTGAAGATCCAGCGGAACCACCCTGGCGTGGATCGAGTCGAGGTCGATTTCACGGAAATCCCGCCCCGCATCACGCGAAAGCCACATCAGGTAGGGATGCCTCGCCTGCCTGAGGTCGAGGACGCCCTCATCGCTGATCCCGGGTGAGATCAGCCCGAAGGCCGCCGCATAGGATGCCTTCGCCGCAGTGAAATCCACCCAGGCCAGGGCCTTCTGCAGCCTTCGCAGCACAACCCTCTCATCCCGCACCTTGCGGGTCAGGTCCCAGAGAATCCTGAGCACCTCGTCTCTCTCACTGTCCAGCAGCGTGAGCAGGCTGTCTCCCTGCTGGACAATCTGTTCGGGTTCGATATAGAGCGTCGAGCCGCTCTGTGACCGGTCCCTCACCGGCCCCTTCATCCAGGATCTGTATTCCGCCTTTACCGGCAGCAGGTAGCGGTCATTTTTAAGCGTGACACCTTCACTCTGGAAACACTTGCGCAGGTCGGGACGCTTGAGCAGGGCCGTGGCGCCAAGGCGGAGCTTCTCCTGGAGGCTGGTGATCTCCCGGCGGAGATCTGAGAGCTTCTGCGAAGCCTCGCTTCTCACCCCATCATGAAGATCGATGACCTTCGGAATCTCTTCCCGCAAGCCGGGAAGATCCTCGACTCCTTCCGCGAGCGAGAAGAGTGCCGGGTACCTCTGCGCATCCGCGGTGAAAGCCTCGCGCACCCCCAGTCCTGACCGCAGCAGGTCAACCACCCTGTAGAGATGCTCCGGCTCAAGCGGGCGGCCGCCCGAATCGTCATCCTCGAGCCCGGAGCAGACATCGGATAACCCTGCCAGCGGGAGCCGGGTGGACCCTAGCAGCTCGGTGAGCTCCCTGGTCTCCGCGTGCATCCTGCGAAGCTCATCCCCGTCGGTGCAGGGCGCCAATTCACCGGCAAGCCCCCGCCCGAGTGTCGATTCGGCATAGGCGGAGATAATCTCCCGCATCCGGGCATACTCGAGCGTCTCGATAGCGTGTTCAAAAGGCGCCATCAATCAGCCGGCAGCCGCGCGAAGAGCATCGATGACCTCTTCTTCACTGTCAGGAAAGCGTCCCAGGGACTTCTTGCTGAATACAAGCTCATCATCGAGCCTGATCTCGAAAACTCCTCCCCGTCCCTCGATGAGAGCCGGAGCGCTGTCGAAAGTTTTTTCTACTGTGGCCGCCAGACTGACGGCGCGTGGCTTGTAGTTTCACTGCACGCAGTATTCGATACTGATCTTCATCGTCAAATCTCCTTGCTGTATGACTGATGCGTGGATTATAGCAGCCTCGACACGCGGAGAGAACCGCTAGCGGGCAGTCATCCACGAGCAGGCGAGGATCTGCTATACTTCCCAACCATGCAAGCGGGCCTTTCCTATATCGACTGGTCGCTCGTCGTGCTCTTCCTGCTGGGAGTGGGCGCCGTAGGCTTCCGCTCCAGCGGCATCAGGATCGCCGTAGAAGTAGTAGCCGACGGCGAATTTGAGGTCGTCCTTGGAGGTGTTGACCTGGCCGACGGTCATCCAACTATCTTCACTAGTTCCTCCACCATTTTCGGTCAGGGCGTACTGGCCCACAACCCAGTCGAAGTCGCCGGAAGAACCTGAGACAGCGAGACCTTCAGGCTGAACATCGCCATCCCAGACGAGCTCACCGTAAACGGGGTTGGCTTGAAAGCCATGGCCAAACTTGCCCATCTTCATGCGTACATCTGCCCAGGTTGGGCTGTAATCAACAAACATGCGGTCCAACGAAACATCCATGTTGTCAAAGTTGTTTCCTATGTCCCAGTGGGGATTGTTTTGGTCGCCACTTTCTGTGCGCATTCGAGTGCCAATAGTCACATTGTCCGCCACATTGAAGTTGCCGCCAAAGCGGAAACGCAAGCGTTGGCGGTGCCGGTCAGGGTTAGCCGCGAGGTCGTTAAATTCTGCGCGAACGCGGGCATCGCCGAAAAAGCTCCACGCGGAGTCATTGTCTTGGGCAAATGCGGTCGAAGGGGCAGCGCCAACAATTGCGAGCACTCCTAGGGTCTGAAGAACACGTCGGAT
>CAJWZY010000298.1 GCA_913050545.1 uncultured bacterium
CCGTCGCCGTTGACGAATATCTCGCGCACGATGGCCTCTCCGAGGCCCGGTATAGATGTCTCCGACATGTCGACGATGCGGGACAGACTGCCGCCGGGCATTCCGCTACGGACCGTGTCCGGAAGTTCGAGGTAGTCCGGAATCGTCGTCCGCAGGATGGGATGTCCGTCGATAGTGCAGCTGAGGAGGGAACGGCCGAGACGTTGCAGGACCTTGATCGTGTCGCCTTCGAGCGAGGTTCCGAGGGTTATCGTCACCGTCTCCCCCGGATGTCCGGGTATTCCGAGATCGGATTCGAGTCCGCGGTTCCGCGCCCCCTTCCTGCCCTGCGGGTGGTCGACCCGTCGCAGCATCTCGGCAAGGTCGTCTCCGGGAACGAGGAGGTTGGCCTGCAGAGAGCCTACCTGCTCGAGGAAGACATCTTCTGTGTGACGGAGTCCAACAGCAGCTCTCAGAAACACCTGATCCGCTTCAGCAGGGAGTCAGGTCATGCGGTGTGGTACGAGGACCTCAAAGGCACCATCAACCACGCACCCACGACCTACCATTATCCCGCCACCCTGCTTCGCGACCCGGAGCTCTATTACACGCAGCTCGACAAGGTTATCTGCCTCGATCTCGACACCGGCCGCAAAAAATGGGAGAGAGAGTTGAGCTTCCCGGTCTCTACCCCGGTGGCTGCCAATGAAAGCCATATTTTTCTCGGTTCGGATCTCAAGCGTGCCTACGCGGTTCCCAAGAACCTGAAGGTTGAGGACTGGACCTATCTGACCAAGGGCAGGATCGAGTCAAGGCCCCTGCTGGCAGGAGATAAGGTCGTTTTTGCTTCCCACGATGGCTCCGTCACCGGCCTGATTCCTTCGGTCGGCTGGGACAAGGTTCGCTCCTGGAAGTTCAACACGGGCGACAGGATTCGTTCGGACCTGGCCTTTCACGATCGCTATATCTTTGTCGGGTCCGCAGATTACAAGGTGTATTGCCTCAGGCTCGATGGGACGGTTCGCTGGAGTTTCGTCGCCCAGGCGCCGATCAATGAGTCCCCGGTTATTTACAATACGACCGTGGGCCTGCACGCCTTCGCAATTGCCGATGAAAACAAGCTGAAGGGGCTTCCCCGGACGCTTTACTCCCTTCCCCTTCCCAAGGGTGACAATGTCGCGGCGGTGTTCGCCTCCTGGAGAATGGAAAATGTAAAGAAGGTGGTTTCCATTGGTAAGAAGAACCTCTACGTTCTTCTCGAGCCCGGTGCCTCGAGGCAGAAGATCCTGGTAGCGGTGGATATTTCCACCGGAAAAGAGGCCTTCCGCCTTGATATTGCCGGCTTCAATTTCATTCCGAATAATTCGGCTGGTAATGGCCGTATTTTCCTCATCAGCAGAACCGGCGCCATCCAGGTGCTCGGTGAAAAGAGCCTCTGATTTAACCTGGGGTTGCGGGTTCAGGCTGGTTGAGAGCCTTGAGGACTCGATACCTGCATGAAAGGTAACAGCGGCGTTGATGGTTACCCGGAGCGGTTTGCCCTCGATTGCGAGGAGGGAAAGCTCCTCGACGGGGCTGAACGGATCCTGGTTGCCTGCTCAGGCGGCCCTGACTCCATCGCCCTGGCGCTGTTGCTGGCCGCCTACCCGGGCCCGCCTGGTGGTAGCCGGCCGGAGATTCTCATCGGTCACCTCAACCACTCCATCCGGGGAGAGGATGCCGACCTCGACGAGTCCTTTGTGCGCGAATTTGCCGCGGAGCTCGGCTGTCGGTTCATCAATGCCCGTCTCTCGCCCGCAACCGGGGAAGAGCCCGGTGGGCTGCTGAGCGAGGGCCGCGCCCGGCAGCTGCGCTATGGGGTCTTCGCCGACTGGGCCCGCGAGCTCCGGCTTGACTGTATCGCCACGGGTCATCACCGTGATGACCAGCACGAAACAATCCTGCTGCGCCTGTGTCGCGGAACGGGAATCGCCGGGCTTGCAGGGATCCCGCCTGTTCGAACCCTGGAGAATACAGGTGGCCGGACCCGCCTGGTGCGCCCCCTCCTTGGCTGGTCGAGAGCTGAGCTTCTTGATTATCTGGCCTCCTGCGAACAGGGCTTCCGTACCGATCAAACCAACACAAGCCTGGATATTCCACGCAACCGGGTTCGCCACGAGGTCCTGCCTTTGCTCGAGGAGCACGTGCACCCGGGTGTACGCTCTTCCTTGTCGCATCTTGCCGGGCAGGCTGCGGATCTGCAGGAGGACCTCGAGAGCCTTGCCGGAGGTGCGCTCCATGCTGCGAGGCTTGCCGATGAGAGAGCCGGCAGAATCTCCCTCGCCTGTGTTGAACTTTCAGCCTGGCCTCCCGGGGTCCGCCGGGAGGTCTACGCCGCGGTGGCGCGAGAGCTTGGACCGGCCGAAGGTTTCTTTACGCGCCGGCAATTTGATTCAATCGAGGGGGTCCTCGGCTCCCTGCAGGGGCGGGCCGGAGCGGATCTCGGCGGCGGCCTGCGGGTTGAGCGGGCGGGAGAGCACATCGAGTTCAGCCTCGCGCCCCTGGATGAGCCCCAGGCGCCTCCCGTAGAAGATGTCCTGCTGCAGGTCGATGGAGAGCCGGTGACCTGGGGCGGCTGGTCCCTCTCGGCCCGGCGGGAGGCCTGGGGTGGCCCCTGCAGTGATCCCTTCGAGGAATGGGTCGATGAGTACTCTATCGGTGATGGATTGCTGGTCAGGGGCCGTCTCCCCGGCGACCGGGTCTGGCCGCTGGGGGCCCCGGGCAGCAAGAAGCTGAAGGAGTTCCTGCGCGAGAGCGGAGTTTCTTCCCCCGGAAGGGATGGAATCCCGCTCGTCGTCAGCGGAGAAAAGATTGTCTGGGTGGTCGGCCAGCGCCTCTGCCAGCCCTTCAGCATCTCTTCTGCGGAGTCCCGGGCCGTCCGCCTGCAGGCCCAGCGAATCGAGGAAACAGCCTGAGGGGGGCAGGCTCCCGACCTGTTTCGCTGTCGCGGGCATTTATTCGGCAGGCGGGGGGCTTGACTTGCTAGTGTGCCCCGAATGAAAATACCGCCATGCCAACCGAGAGTGAGAGCTACCAGAACCCCCTCGTCAAGCGCTATGCCAGCGCTGAGATGCTTCGGATCTTTTCCGACGACAATCGCTACCGTACCTGGCGCAGGCTCTGGCTTGCGCTGGCCGAATCGGAGGCCGAGCTCGGTCTTGATATCAGTGAGGCCCAGCTCGATGAGATGCGGGCCCACCTTGACGATATAGATTACGAAAGGGTTGCGCAGTACGAGAGTGAGCTTCGCCATGACG
>CAJWZY010000299.1 GCA_913050545.1 uncultured bacterium
GGAGACGACGCTGGTGACGACGCTGGTGACGACGCCGGAGACGACGCCGGAGACGACGCTGGTGACGACGCCGGAGACGACGCCGACGTAGAAGGTGAAGCTGCCGGCGTGGCGAACCCACACGATGCCAGCTTCCTTCGCGGCGATGTCAATGAAGATAAGATCATCGACATCTCTGACTCGGTCGCCATAATCAGCTATCTGTTCCTTGGTGAAGGACGTCCCTACTGCCTGGATGCCGCTGACGCCAATGACGATGGTAACGTTGATATTTCTGACACGCTGCGGATCCTCAGCCACCTGTTCAACGGTGGTGGAGCTCTGCCGCAGCCATTCCCCGCCCGCGGTTTTGATTCGACCGTAGACGGACTCTTCTGCGACGAAGGCGCTTTCTGAGCGAACGGATTCAAAGAAGACGAAAAGGGCCCCGTTTCCAGCGGGGCCCTTTTTGTTTCCCCTTCAAGTCCAGGGGGAGACAATCCCCGCCTGCCTGGAAAAGAGGCTTGTATGCTGGCTGTATCTGGGCTTTTTTGTAGTTCAAAATTCCATCCCCGCAGGATTTGAAGAAATATACTCATGACGCGCTCCCGCTCTTCAGGACAATCAAAAGAACTGGTCGGTTGTTTACTCGTACTCGGTATGTCGCTGGTTTCTTCGGGTTGTTGTTTTTCCCAGGAGAAAAAGCTGCCGGTTGACAGGAAGGGGCTCGAGAAGCTGGGCGAGAAAACTGCCCTTGAGTCGGGGGTTACGAATTATCTCGATTCCGCCCAGGTCAGGGCTGTTGTTCGAGGCGGAAGTAAAGAAGGCCTCCAGGTCGATTTTTCCCATGTGACAGAGCTCACCAATGGGACCAAGATCGATCCGTCAAAAATATACGGAGTCATCTATGCCGGTCCTTACCCCTTCGAGGACAGTGAAACCGGCTTCAAATACAGGCGCTATCGGGTCGGGGCCTCCATCGTAAACGGGAAGGCTGTCCTGGGCGTAGGTTCCTTGCTGAATCCACCTTTGAACAGTGAGGGCTGGACTGATGCCGGGCAACTCGGGGTTTCCTTTACCATCTTCAGCATGGAAAAAGGGAAAGACCGGCGGCTTGGCAGCTACACCACGATGCTCGCCTTCAGGAAGAAAGGAGAGCTGTATCTTCGGGTTCCTGCCCTGGTGGAAGGCCCCCTTGTGAACCTGGTCTCCAGTGATGATCCCGGCAGTATCACGGTCTCCTTTATCAGCGAAGAGAAGGTCAAGGGGAAGGTGATTGTCTCAGGAGCTAAGAGCGGGAAGCTGGTATTCGAGGACAGCGAACCCCTGCTCCAACATGAGATTCTTCTCAAAGACCTCCAGCCGGCGACCACTTACCGGTACAGGGTCCAGGTGGGTGATTTTCTCTCCCCGCCGGCAGAGCTGAGGACGGCCCCGCCGAAAGGTTTTGAGTCGGTTCGTTTTGCCTACCTGGGGGACACCCGCGGAGGATACGGAGGAGGGCTGAAAAACCATATGGGGGTTAATTTTTCTACCGTCGAGAGGCTCTGCAGTATCGCTTACTCCAAGGGGGCCCAGTACCTGGCGGTGGGAGGAGACCTGGTGAACGGGTACACAGCGGTTCCCGGAGATTTCAATCTTCAATTGCATGCATGGAAACAGGCCGTAGCAGGGTTCTGGGGGCAGCGCCCGGTCTATGCCGCCATGGGCAACCATGAGGCCCTGATGCGGGTCTTCAAGGACGACAGCCAGTACGGTGTAGAGGTAGATCGGTGGCCCTATGAAACAGAAAGTGCCGAGGCAGCCTTTGCGCGTTGCTTTGCCCATCCCCGCAACGGTCCGGAGGTCTCAGATCCAAGGATGCCGACCTATAAGGAAAACGTCTATTCTTTCCAGTATGGGTCCGTGAAGAATATTGTTTTCAACAACAACTACTGGATGTCCAACCAGTCAAAGCTTTATGGCGGCTCGCCCGAGGGCTACCTGTTGGATGATCAGCTGAAATGGATTGAGGCGGAGCTCGAAAGTTCTGAGGCGGATCCAACGGTTCGATATGTATTCCTGATCGCCCAGGAGCCGATCTTTCCCAATGGAGGACATCTCAAAGATGGGATGTGGTATTTCGGCGATAACAATGTTCGCGCGGCAGTATTCACAGATGGAAAGCTTGCAGCCGAAAAGGAGGGGATGATCGAGGTGCGAAACAGGTTTGTCACCATGGTGTCGCGCTACAGGAAGGTTGCTGCGGTGCTCGGCGCCGACGAACACGCCTACCACCGGCTGCTGGTGACCAGGGAGGTCCCGGTGGGGGTGCTGGAAAAGGATGACAAGGACAAGAGCGGGAAAATTGACCTCGACAAGAAGGAGACCTGCTCACCTCTTGCTGGTTTGAAGTTCAGCACCTGGTTTCTTGTCAGCGGGGGAGGTGGAGCGCCTTTTTACGCCGAGGAAGATGCTCCCTGGAACAGCTACTGGACCTCGAAGAAGGATCCTGCCGAGAGAAGGCGCGGCTTCTATTACTCATCCCAGGAAAATCTCCTCATCATCGAGGCCTCGAAGACGAGGGTGTCTGCAGAGGTGTACAACCTGCATGGAGAGCTGATCGACAAGGTCGAAGACCTGCTTGGCAGTGCAGGCAGGCGGTGAGGGAGCTGCCGGGAACAGCTTCAATCGAGGCCGAAGTAATCCAGGATGCGTGAGCGTATATCGCTGGATTGAGCGAGCTCGAGAACATCGAGCAGCCGGCGCAGGTCGCGCTGGCGTTTTTCCTCGATCGCCTTCGGGCAGATCTCCCCCTCATCGGGAGTGCGGATGAAGCTGTAACGACCCGCTGTATCAGCGTGCTCGATAATCCCCCTTTTTTCGAGCCCGATCAGGCAGTATTCCGCCCGGCGGTCGCCACGGTTTCTCCCGGTCAGCTTTTCTCGAAGCTCGTCGGCATCGAGGGAGCCATTTGGGCTGTTAGAGATCTCCAGGGCTGCAAGCTCGAGCAGGTCGGCGGATGGGTTCATCCATTCGATGAATTCCTGCTGGATACCGAGGTCGCTCTTCTCGTAAAGCAGCAGGCACCGGGAAGCCTCACCATCTCTTCCTGCCCGGCCGATTTCCTGGTAATAGGATTCTATCGAGCCCGGGACCTGGGCATGGGCGATGTAACGGATGTCGGGTTTGTCGACTCCCATGCCGAAGGCGTTCGTCGCCAGCAGCATCAGCCCATCGCCGGGTTCCGAGGCGGTGAACCGGTCATAAACCTTCTTCTTCTGCGAAGGCTCCAGCTTTCCGTGGTAGATCTCGA
>CAJWZY010000300.1 GCA_913050545.1 uncultured bacterium
GAAAAAACCGGCTTCGCTCCTTCCGATCCTGCCTCACGTGGCCAGTCAGCCCAGGGGCTCCATTGCAGCAGGAAGAGCAGGAAGCTGACGATGGAGAGAATAAAGAAGGTGCCTTTTTTCATGACGGAAACATCCAACCCGGAGAAATTTGAACAGGAACAACCGATCCGGCGGAACCGGCTACCGGACATATTTCCACAGCCTGTACTCCCGGTCAAGTTCTGACCTGCAGCTGATCGCGGCTATCCGGGCCAGGACAGGGAGGCAGGGCTTCTTTCTTCCCACTGGCCTGTAAATGCTTCCGCAGCTGCGGCCGGGTCTTCGGCCTCAAGCAAGGCGCTCACAACCGCTGCTCCCGCAGCCCCGGCAAGCCGGATGGAAGAGGCCATGTCGACCCTTATGCCGCCAAGGGCATAAACCGGTCCATCGAGAAAAGAGCAGGCTTCAGACAATTGCTCCAGCCCCAGCGGCTCAAAATCACCCTGCTTCGACAGCGGCGTAAAAACAGGTGAGAGGCTGACATAGTTCGCGCCACAGGCGAAGGCCCGTGCTGCTTCGCCCGGAGAATGGGCCGAGTACCCAACCACTGCTGCCTCTCCCAGGATTTTCCGGGCTTCCTCCACGCAGCCGGTCTCTCCTCCACCGACGTGAACCCCCCTGGCTCCAAGGCGTTCAACCAGCTCCAGGCGTGGGGAGAAATCTGTTCCCGGGTGGCAATTTACCACCAGTGCAAGCTCCTGTTCCACCTGCTCCAGCAACCTGAGCGCCAGCGATTCGAGCCGTTCAACATTCCACGTTGGTTCGCGAAGCTGAACCAGGTTCAGCCCTCCCCTGCAGGCCTGCTGGATGGTCTTGAGCAGCCGGTCTTCACCAACCCTCTCCGCATCTGAGATGAGGTAGAGCGGTGGCAGCTGGGAACTCACGGCAACCTGCGAGCCCTGTGGATAAACCAGTGATCAACCAGGACCAGCGCGGCCATGGCCTCAACAATGGGAACGGCCCTTGGCAGAACACAGGGATCATGACGCCCCTTCGCACGCAGGGTGGCTTCCTCTCCAGAAGTGGAGACCGTCTCCTGCTCCTTGTTGATCGTCGCCGTAGGCTTGAAAGCAATTCGACAGAGAAGGTCCTCGCCGTTGGAGATCCCCCCCTGTACTCCCCCTGAATTGTTGCTGCGCGTACGAACATCATCTCCATCGCGGTAGAACGCATCGTTGTGGGCTGAGCCGGTCTGGAAGGTGCCCGCGAAGCCGGAGCCTACCTCGAAGCCCTTGGTCGCAGGCAGGGAGAGCATCGCCTTGGCAAGGTCTGCCTCGAGCCGGTCAAAAACCGGCTCTCCCAGCCCGACAGGAAGGCCGCGCGCCACCAGCTCGACGATACCGCCGGCTGAATCGCCCTCCTTGCGCAGCGCCTTGATTCGCTCGACCATTTGCTCTGCGGCCCCCTGGTCGGGGCAGCGTACCGGGTTGCTCTCTACCTCATCGCGGGTAACCTTCGAAGACTCGATGACCGCTTCGATATCATGAATACGCCTGACATAGGCGATAATTTCCACGTCGGCCGCATCGGCAAGGATCCGCCGCGCTATGGCTCCCGCCGCGACCCGGCCGATCGTTTCCCGGGCGCTCGAGCGTCCGCCGCCGCGATGATCGCGGTGGCCGTACTTGGCCTGGTAGGTGTAGTCAGCGTGCGATGGGCGGTAGACGTCCTTGAGATGGTCATAGGCCTCCGACCTGGCATCCTTGTTGCGCACCATGAGCAGAATCGGCGCGCCCGTCGAGAGCCCCTCGAAAACGCCTGAGAGCACCTCGACACGGTCCTCCTCCGAACGCGGCGTGGTGATTTCACTCTGGCCGGGGCGGCGGCGATCGAGCTCGAGCTGGATCTCATCCGGATTGATGGCAATCCCGGCAGGACAGCCATCGATGCTGACCCCTACGGCAGGACCGTGGGATTCTCCCCAGGTCGAAATCTGAAAGATCTTTCCGAAGGTGTTGCCCATAGGAATATTTTTGCGAATCTACTGGTTCTGCTGTTTTGGGGGAACAGGACGCACAGATTGTACAGATTGTTCCCCGGGGAAGCGAGACTCCTGAAATGACCTCAGCTTGCCTGAGACTGGATGGAGCCTTAAAATTCATCCTGCGGGCTTTTTCCGTTATTTCCCGGTATTTCCCGGATAATCCTGACAGAGATCCTCCAGATGTTCAGCGGGGCTTTCCAGCCATCTCTCAAGATAGTGATTCTACTGGCTCTCCTTACGCCGGGAAGGCTCGCAGCAGACCCTGGCGACCTGGCCGCGGATTTCGTCACCTTCGCGACCATCGCCCCACAGGACATCACCTACGATGAATCCGAGGACTGCTTCTGGATCACCGCCTTTCTCGACAACCGGATCTACAAATACAGCACCAACCTCGAGGAGATACTCGACACCATCCCCTCCCCCTTCGAGGTGTTCGAATTCACCACCGGGATCACCTACAACTCGATCGATGACACCCTGCTGGTCACCAACGCGAGCAGTGGGCAGGTCGTCGAAATCAACAAGCAGGGAATCGCCACCGGACGCGTATTCACGGTGCCGTTTCTCGAGAATCCCCGGACCTCGGAAAGAACTGTGCGCGGCCTGGCATTCGACCCGGCCGGAGACGATGGAGGCGGCTCCATCTATCTCGTCGAGATCATGGGCACCCTGGTCTACGAGCTGAGCCTCGCCGGAGAATTGCTGCGAAGTTTCGTGCATCCGGAAGACCCGGACGGGTTCCCGGGCAGGGGCCAGCATACCCAGGCCGCCGGGATCGAGCTGATCCACTCAGAAGACGGAGAGCTCACCGGGCTCTGGCTGACCGGGATCCGCAACCAGGAAAACCGCCTGTTCAAGCTCGCCGCAGATGGATCCTATACCGGGCTTTCCTTCTCACTCGATGCAGCAGGAGGAACCGTCAGCGGAATCATTCGCCATCCCTTCGAGGCAGCCGTCAATGCCGGCCGGCTCGATTCGTTCATCTGCGTTGTTGAATCCAATGCCCGCCTGGCCGTACTGGAGGCGGGGGATCCCGACGACCGAGAAATTTTCGCCCTGCGTTGTGAAACCGCGGGCCCCGTGGCAATGCTGAGCTGGTCATCGAATGAATTCTATGACCGGGTAGAGATTGTCGAGGGGTGCCGAATCCATGCGACCCTTGCCGGAGATGCCGAACAGCAAAGGGTTGCCTGGGAAGATCAAAAAGCCAAAGAACGTGCAGAAAAGGGACCCGTG
>CAJWZY010000301.1 GCA_913050545.1 uncultured bacterium
CTCGAGCTCGCTGGAGTTGCCGGGCCATTCCTTGGCCAGGTGGACCTCGGCGTCCAGGGTGTCCCCCATGTGCTTGTTGAGTTGCTTGGCGAGCAGCAGGCAACCGGCCCGGTGCTCGTGCTGGTCATAGCCGTGGCTGCGGTGACCAGCCATGAAGACGACCTTCTTTTTCTTGTTGGAGTCTGAGGGAGCGTCCTTGTCTTTGTCACCGAACAAGGCTGGTCCGGTGAGGGCCAGAAGCATGACGGCCAGGAGGGCAGTGAGTGCGGTTTTCATCGTGGCGGGAATACGAACTGATTTGACGCGATCTTGCAATGACCGATGAGAAGCCGGACCGGGCAGCTCTCCAGTCAGTCGGAAACGAGGATGTTGTCGATGGAGAGGCCGCTGAAGGCATCGGCGCTGTTGTCACTGAGGAAGTTCCATTCGATGAGGATGGACTCTCCGATCGCCTCGGGAGTGATGTCGATCTGAAAGGTCTTCCAGTCAGAATCGAACTCGGTCATATCCATGAGAACAGCCTCACCCAGTGGAGTGAGGTCGGAGGCTCTCAGGAAGCGGACGGTGGCCGTGTCGGCGAAGCCATCGGCGTCGCGGTAGGCCTGGAAGGTCAGTTTGGCGGAGGCGACCCCGGTCAGGTCAATGGCGGGTGAGCGGAGAGAGATGTCGGCGTTTGGACCGTAATCCCCCAGGTTTGTGCACCACGCATTGAGGGAGTCGCCAGCACCGCTGATCGGGCCCGTGCTGCCCCCGGGGGTTCCCAGGGTCCACCGGGTGTCGCCTGCTCCGTCGGTGACCACCGTCGTCCAGTCGTCGGTGTTGCCCTCGAGGTCGTCGTCAAAAAGCGTGACCGGCGGGAGGGGGAATTGCTGCACGCGGTAGAAGCGCGTGGGATCGTCCGGGAACGGGAGAGAGTGCACGTTGAGAGGGGGGGTGCCCGCAATTTCGAACACGCCATTGTTTTCCACCGATCCCGGTGCATTCACTGATTCCCAGGTGGAGAGCTCCGCGGACAGGTCCGTGCTGGTCCGCAGGACATAGAACATCCCGGGCAGGCTCTCCCACTCAAGGACAAGCTCGTTGCCGTCTTCCCTGACGTGGAGGGGTAGCCTGACCGGATCGAGAAGATCCAGGACCGTGGGCACGGTCGCGAGTTCCGCGATGGTGGCGGGCGGGAGAACGGATTTCCACAACGACACTTCGTCGATTTTCCCGGCGACCCAGTGACTGGGATTGGCTCGCAGGATGCCGCCGATGGGGGGGGTGTTGAGAGCGGAATTGATATCCTTGTAGGCCCAGTCGTCCCGGTCGAGCACGCCGTCGACATAGAGTTGAATCTTCTGGTCAGCATCGCTGTGGGTGTATGCGACATGGCGCCAGGTTCCGTCGAGCCACTGGCCATTGGAGAACTGGTGGTTTGGGGTCCCCCCATCACGCAGGTAGACATCGATGGTATTATCCGAACCATTGTTCCGGGTGCCCAGGTTGAGGAGCGGATCGTGGCTGTTGGTCGAGGCCTCGGCAAAGAAGCGAAGATCATTCTGGCCCTGGCCCGTGATCTTGACCCACATCGAAATGGTGTAGGCCGGATGCTGGGTGATCGGAAGGTTCTCTCCTGCAGTGTGGATGCGGGCGAGCATTTCAGTGGAGCCATCAAAGGTGGCCACCATGCGCCCCTCGTCGGGGCCGAAGTTCGAGGCATCCATGTTGCGAAGTTCCATGTCGTAGCCATCGGGTCCCAGATCCGGGGTGGTCACCCCGTCGGTCTCGTCGAGGGGCCAGTAGGCGCTGAGGAGATCTGTCAGCGGGGGGGTGTCGGGGACGTTGGGATTGGTGCCGGCCTCCACCTCGTCTCCCTCTTCGACGGCTATGGTTTTCACCAGCCCGCTGACCCTCGAGACAATGTCGGCCTCCTTGTCAACCTCCAGGGTGGCATTGGTCTTGTAGTAGCTCGATATGTCACCCTCGGTGGCGGTCTCCGCGCTGACTGGAACCGGGCGTTTCTCAGTGCTGGAGCTCCTGGGGGCCGCCTTGACCGCGCGTATGGCATCGGCGATCTCGACGGCATCCTCCTGTGAGGAAGCAAGAATATGCTGCGCCGCCTGCCTGGCCCCGGAGGCTCCGATGCCCGGCAGTTTTTCCAGCTGGGTGACGAGCTTTTCCAGTGCAGGATTCGCCTCGTTTCCTTTACCGCTGGCGGCTCCGGTCGTTGAGTCGCAACCGTTCAGGAATGCTGCTGTAACCCACAGGAGGGCGCAGAGGATGAAGGGGGCTGGTTGAAACCTGGTGGTGGCGATCATGTTCGAGGGAAATCCGGATGTAGCTGGAAGGCGTGAAGACATGTTGTCAGCGGTACAGAGCAGATATCATCTCCTGCGGAGCAGGAGCGTTCCAGCATCATTAAGGTGTTTGATTGTATGAATTTGTAAGTAGCTATGGGGGAGATGAGCAGCAGCAGTCCGAGTTGCCGTGTTCGTTGGTATTTCACCCAGCCAGCTATTATCTTTGTCCTGTCTGTCGGGGTAAACCCCTGCCCTGCGAGAATTCAGAAAAGTACTGTTTTCTCGGAAGTTGAACCCCTCCAGGCCGAAAAAAAAGGCGCTGCAACCGGTAAATAGCCGGTTGCAGCGCCTTTTCATGGAGCGCTGCAGATCAGGCGCTGATGAAATTGAGCGGATCGAAATAGCCGTTCCGGTCGGAGCTCACCAGGTTGGCATAGTCTGGAATGATCGAATCCATCTGGCTGTCAGGATCTCCCAGGTGCCTGCTGAGGATCTCGTTGTAGACGTTCCGGTAGTCGCTGCGGTGTGCCACGTAGCGGCCGTTGGAGGTGCTGAAGAGATCTCCATTCGACCAGTTGTTGCGGTTGCAGTTGTAGACTCCGCCGTTGACCGCGCCTCCCATGGTAAAGCAGAGGGAGGCCTCTCCGTGATCGGTGCCGCGGTTGCCGTTTTCCTGGCTGGTGCGACCGAACTCCGACATGGTGACAACCAGCACGTCGTCCCAGATGTCGGCGAGATCATGGTAGAGTCCCGTCAGCGCGAGTCCGAGGTCCCGCATGAGCGCCGGGAAGCGGGTGTCTTCACCGCCGTGGGTGTCGTAGCCGCCCTGGTTGCAGCCGACGATCTGGATATCATCGATCTGCTTGAGGAGCCTCGCGCTGTCGCGGATGTTGTTCCTGAAGCCGTTGTTGCCGATCGCATCGAAGTAGGGCGAAGCATTCGGACTGGGAAGGTACGGCC
>CAJWZY010000302.1 GCA_913050545.1 uncultured bacterium
CTCGATCTCCATGACCCCGGAGGGAGCGATCTTGGTCATTGAGTTGCTGATGTCAATCAGCAGGTAATCAGACACGGGAGGCACTGGCTAGAACGCTTGCCCGTGTAAATGCCATCGGTAAAGAGAAATCGACCGACAAGCCCTAAAAGAGCAAAGGCGGAGTGCCCTTAATCACCACAGAGCCTTGTTGTTGAATGGTCGCCATTTAAGCCACTGAATCATATTACCAGGACAAGGCTCTCAAGCCCTTGGATGCGCCGTGTCATAGACCTTCTTCAACCTCTCGGTGCTGACATGGGTGTAGATCTGGGTGGTGGAGAGGGAGGAGTGGCCGAGGAGGGCCTGTACGCTGCGGAGGTCGGCACCGGCATCGAGGAGATGGGTGGCGAAGGAATGGCGCAGGGTGTGGGGGGGGATCTTTCCGGCGAGGCCGGCTGCCAGCGCATACCTGCGGATGATGTCGGCAACCACCTCCCGGCCCAGCTCCTGCCCGCCCCGGCTCAAAAAGAGCAGTCCTGTCTCGTTCCCGCCCAGCAGTGTCGGACGCTCATCTTCACAGTATGCGTCGATGGCTGCCAGGCACCGCCTGCTGGTAGGGACGATACGCTCACGCTGGCCCTTGCCCTTGCACTTGATGATGCCGAGGTCAGGGCGGACATTGTTCTGCTGCAGTCCGCAGGCCTCACCGACCCTCAGGCCCGAGGCATAGAGAAGCTCCAGCAGCGCCTTGTTCCTCTGTGGATGACGCGGCCGCGGTTCCAGCCTGGCTTCCAGCAGGCGGATCACCTCTTCTTCTCCCAGCACATGGGGCAGGTATTTTCCCTTGCGGGGGATGGGAAGTTCCGCTGAGGGATCCTCTCCTGTGATCCCCTCCCGGACCAGGAACTTGAAGAAGGTGCGCACGGCGCAGAAGCAGCGTTGCACGCTTGAATCGGCCAGGCCGCCTTTGCGCAGTTCGCTGACGAAGTCGATGATGTCGCGCTCACCCGGTAACCGCTGGGTTTCGCAGTACGGCGTTTTGATGAGCCCCTCGAGGGTCTTGCCGGTGCGCCGGATCTCCGCCTCCAGGCCGTTCTCTTTGACCTCGGCCAGGAAGCCGGTGAGCTCCTTATCAGACACCAGCGCCTGGTCTTTTGCCTCTCCGGCCCGGACCAGGATTTCAAGGAAAGCATCGATGTGGGTGGTGGCCGGGGTGACCTGGTCGATTTTGAAGGCCCTGTCTTTGCGCAGGAAACGCAGGAACCACTCACAGTTTCTCTCGACGGCGGGAGGCTGATTTTTTTCAGAGAGGAAACGGTCGAGCCAGGCTCCGAGCTTGAAGATATCGAGGAAGGTGCGGCAATCTTTGCGGTAGGCGGCAATGGTATGCTTTGAGAATCCACGTTCGACCTCGATGTGTGCGAGGTAGGACTCGAGGCAGGCCTCGAAGGTACCGCTGGGGATCGCGGTAGCTTTTTCCAGCTCCTGTTTTTCCCTCTGAAGCAGGCTGATTTTTTCATCCAGATCAGCCATCTTCGCCAGCCTGTCCTGCTCGTTACCGGGTAGCCCGGGAGCGTGTTTTGAAGGCATGCTAATGTCCTCCAGGGCGGCGGCAGGGAGTTTTCAGGCAGTGGATCGAATGGGGCATTTCAGTAGTCTACGATGGCGGTTGAAAAGGGACTCCCGCAGCATTACCGGAACAGGCCTGCCGGGTGGATGTACAAATTTTGTCCACTCTTTTATTACTTCGGCACAATAGCCCCTGTAACCTGTGTTCGAGGTTTGCGGGGCAATGTTCAAAGAGCCCGCTTCAGGCTCGTAGCGCGGTTTCAGGGGGCTCTCAGTGGTGCTATAATCCAGCCCTCTTGACTGGTTTATTACTCGCAGGTGTTCTTTTTTCATGGCTGAATCGCTGAAAACCCGGATCGGCTCCCTGGAGCTGAAAAATCCCATCCTGAGCGCTTCGGGCACCTTCGGCTACGGCCAGGAGGTGGAGTCCTTCGTCGATCCATCGATCTACGGGGGCATCGTCGGCAAGAGCATTTCCCTCGAGCCGCGCAAGGGCAACCCGCTGCCACGCACCTGGGAGACGGCCTCGGGAATGCTGAATTCCATCGGCCTGCAGAATCCCGGGATTGACGCTTTTATTTCTGACCCGGCCTACCTGCCGCGCATGAGCGCCTATGACACTCGAATCGTGGTCAATCTCGTTGGCGATACGATCGATGAGTACGTCGAGATGGCCAGGCGGCTCGATGCCGAGTCGGCCGTCGATGCGCTCGAGCTCAACATCTCCTGCCCCAACTGTCCCCTCGGCGGCATGGAATTCGGTATCGAGGCAGAGGCCACGCGCAGGCTGGTCGAGGCGGTCCGCGAGAACTTCAGCCGCGCGATTATCGCCAAGCTGACTCCGAACGTGACCGATGTAATTCCGATTGCCCAGGCCGCCGCCAGTGGTGGAGCCGATGCGCTCTCCCTGGTGAACACCTACGTCGGCATGGCGGTGGAGTGGCGCCAGCGCCGACCCCGCCTCGGTGGAATCACGGGCGGCCTGTCGGGCCCGGCGATCAAGCCCCTGGCCCTGAGGCTGGTGTGGCTGGTGGCGCAGAATTGCGATGTGCCTGTCATCGGAATCGGCGGAATTATGAACACCGATGATGTTCTCGAGTTTATAGTCGCCGGTGCCAGTGCTGTCCAGATCGGCACGGTTCAGTTTGTCCGGCCGCGGGTAGCGGTGGACATTCTCGATGGAATGAAAGCTGCCCTGGAGGAGACTGGTGCCGGGTCGATTGCAGACCTGGTCGGTACCCTGGAAACCAGTGGCGAGGCCATCACTGTTCGGCAGGCTGGCTCTGAAGAGGAAGTGGAGGATGCCGCGGGAACGTCCTGAGCGGCTGGCAGCAAGATGATGAAAATAATCAACAAGATCCTGGTCAAGATATTCGGTTCCAGCACCGACCGGGCCCGCAAGGATCTGCAGCCCATCGTTGAGCAGGTCAACAGCTTCGAGGGGGCAGTAAGGGAGCTCGGTGACGAAGAGCTTGCCGGGAAGACGGTGGAGTTCCGCTCCCGCCTCGAGCAGGGAGAGACACTGGATGATCTTCTGCCGGAGGCCTTCGCAGTCTGCCGGGAAGCATCCCGCCGGGTGCTGAAGACCGCCAGCGGCGTCAAGATGCGCCATTTCGATGTGCAGATCATGGGCGGGGTTGCCCTGCACAGGGGGTGGATCGCCGAGATGTCGACCGGTGAAGGAAAAACAC
>CAJWZY010000303.1 GCA_913050545.1 uncultured bacterium
AACCCCTGACCTCTGCATTGCGAACGCAGCGCTCTCCCAACTGAGCTATAGGCCCGTATGTTCTGTTCGGTTTTCGGTGGAACGGCGGATTATAGCCCCAAGTGCCCGGCGGGGCAACCAACCTCAGCTTCCTGTTTAGGGGGACTTAGTTGCCAGCGGCATCGTTTCGTCCTGCCTGCTCCAGGACCTTGTCATCAGGTTTGAGAGCCAGCACCAGGGGCTTTTCAAGTTTTCCGCTGAGACGATATGCCTTTCCCGCTACCGTCATCCAGTCAGCAGGCTTGCTCTCAAGAGGCAATGCCCTCAAAGCCTCTGCTTCTTTCTCGCCGACCTGTACGCACACCAGGTCAATCCGTGAATCAAAACCGATCGTGCCGGTGGCGCGAATCGCACCCTTGTCACCGGACAGCTCAAGCGCTGCTACATGAAGGCCATCGCCATCAACCGACCAGTCAGCCCGACCGCGCTGGTAGTTCAACTCTTCTTCACCCAGGATCCCAGCCGGGATCCTCGCATCCTTCAGGCTGCCGGCTCCAAGCACAATTCCCGTTCCGACCTCGATCTCTGCAAAGCCGCTCATCTCGAGCACCCTCAACAGGCTTGATCTCAATTCAGTCCCCACCCAGGAAACCTTGCCCTCGACACCTACGCCCCCATTGACTGTCTGCAGGCGCCCAAGCAACCTCCCCCTGGCCTCCTCGGTGGCAGGAACACCGGCCGGCCTGAGTTCAAGGCCACCGGCATCCAGGGCAAGGTCTTCGCCCACCCAGGAGAGCCCGAGCACTCCCTTGAGACTGAACAGCCCAGCCACTGTCACATCCCGAATCTCAAGCTGTCCCTGCGCCGTCGTTCCCCGCCCTTTGCCACCCGCATCCCCCTTCAGATCGAGTTGAACCGCCCCGGGAACAATTGCGTGAGCACCACGGAGCTTCAGTTCGTCAAGCGCCAGCGCCAGCTCCCAGGAGCCGGAATCTTCCGCAAGAGAAGAAACGCTGATATCCAGCTTGCCCTGTACCCTGGCGGAAGGTCGCAGGGCATCAAAAATATTCCCCAGGACCCGCGGGGCATCAGCAGGGAGAGTATCTGTCAACTTTTCTTCAGCAATCGCAACACTCAGCCGGCCTTCACCTTCTGTTCCAAGCCGACCGGAGAGAGCTCCGTTCTGCCCGAGAAGGCCCACGGCGGCAGCTCCAAGTCCTGCCTCCTTTCCCCAGACGATATTGCCCTCCCCAAGCCTGGCAAACCCGTTAACCCCGACAGGCACCAGGCCCGTAACCGGCAGCCTGAAAGACCAGGCAGATGTCCGGATCCTGCCGGAGAACCCCGCCTCACCAGGCCTGTCAATGCGAAGGGAAAAGCTCCCCGTGGGCGACAGGCTGTGCCACAGTGACTGCCACGGAGAAGGAAGAAGGTTAATCCACTCCCCTGCGTCGCGGATGTTCTCGACCCCACCCCATACCCTCCAGTCATCGGCCCCTGCGGATGAAAACTCGAGCTGTCCCCCATCACAGACGGCCGACCTGGAAACAGCCGCCCTCCCCGACAGCCCATCCAGCCCGGCGCTTAGCTGCAGGTTGTTGAAATGAACACCCTTTGACCAGGAAGGCTTGCCTTCAGCCTCACCCACCGAAAGTTGCAGCTCAAGCTCTCTGACTCGAAGCTCGAACGGGTCGGCAGAAGCGCGTTGATGCAGCTTTTCAGCAGTTGGAAGACCAGCCGGCTTCCATTCAGCGGGCGAGCCTGCCTCCGCCCCCTGCAGCCCAGCCAGCTCAATCCGGGCAGAACACACCAGGACCGGAAGACCACCGTTGATCCCGCCCGCCTCAACCGAAGCTGCAACGTTCTGATCCTCGACGCCCTGGCCGCAATCAACCTGCGCATCGGCGACATAAACACCAGAGAAATCGGCGACGACCTGTTCTGCGGATTGAAACTCGATTTTATCCGCCCGTATGCCCGAGAGGGTTTCCTGCGTGGCCCCGGTTACAACCACCGGCCCTGCCCCCGTTGCCTCGATCGCCTTTTGTATCCGGACCGCAACCTGCGAGGGGTGGGAATAAACCCATTTATAGGAGACGTATGCCAGCACAAGGATTGTCGCTGCGGAATAGAGCGCAATCAGTGACATAGGCCTCAGCGTCTGTATTTTCTGCGGCCTGACGGAAACTGGCTTTTTCGAAGTCATTTCTCAACACTTCAAGGTAGCTGTTTGGCTGTATTTGGGCTTTTTCAGCCCGTTATTGAAAGAAAAAACGCATAATCTCTTCCTGCTCAGAGAATCCCCAAAACGTCATATTTATTGAAACCACCGGAATTTGCCGGGGTTTTAAACAAGGATTGTTGGAAACAAAGTGACCGATAGAGAATCTGCCCAAGGCAGGCCCGATCACGACAAAAGCAGTATCAACCAGGAAAAACAGGAAATGGCCAGCGGACGCGAACTGATGCTGGCCTTCAAGGCAGGCGACTCGAGCGTATTTGATGACATCGTCTACCGGTACCAGAAGCCTGTTCAGAATTTCCTGCGCCGTTACCTGCGCGATCAAAACCGGATGGAGGACCTGACACAGGAAGTTTTCATAAGGGTATACAAGAGCCGGGAGCGGTACGAACCGCGAGCCAAGTTCAGAACCTGGCTTTTCACCATCGCAACCCGGCTGGCACTGAACGAGATCCGTGCTATTCGCCGCCGGCGGCGGGTCTTTTCAGAGATCCCGGATGAACCTGCCATGGACTCGCCTTCGCCCTTCAGAACAGCCGAAGACTACCGGGAAGAAAACCCGGGTGAACAGACCGAAAAAAATGAACTCGGAGAATTACTGGACAGGTTGATCGAGGAATTGCCCCCGAACCAGAAAGCGGCAATCCTGCTCAGCCGAATGGAAAAACTATCTTACAAAGAGATCGCTGAAGTGCTCGACCTGAGTGTCATGGCCGTCAAGTCGCTGCTGATGAGAGGGCGGGAGGCCCTGCGCTGCAGGTTGAAGCCCTATTTTGAGGGCAAGCCCATGCAGCTGGATGCGACCGGGGCTGAGACCCGCGAGAGCTGAGAAATAACTGAGAAAAAGAACTGAGAAACTGGCAGGAGAAAACCGTGAAAGACAAGAACACCCCCACCAACCCGGAAAGAGAGCCCACACCGCAGGAAGAGCTGGTGGCCTACCTCGATGGCGAGCTCGACAACCCCGGCAGGGAACGCGTGGAGGCGCTGCTGGCGGAAGACCCCGCCCTGCGCGA
>CAJWZY010000304.1 GCA_913050545.1 uncultured bacterium
CCGAAGTCGCGCAGCATCAACCCGCAGATGAGTACGAGGAAGAGAGTCAGGATGCTGTAGAAGCTGTAGGGGATGGACTCCAGAAAGAAGAGGTAGGGATCACCGATCTTGTCTTTGATGTCCGCCTCCTGGGAGATCAGGCCTATCTGGAAGGCTGTCCAGGTGGAGATGACGCCGATCGTGGCGACCGGGGCGGCGGTCGAGTCGACGATGAAGGCCAGCTTCTCACGACTGATCCTCACCTTGTCGGTGAAGGGGCGCATGGTATTGCCGATGATGAGCGAGTTGGCATAGTCGTCGAAGAAGATGAAGAGTCCGAGGAACCAGGTGGCTACCTGGCCGCTGCGCGGTCCCTTCGCCCAGCGCGAAACGACCTCAACGATGCCGCGGATCCCCCCGATGTGAGTGATGACTCCGATGGTGCCGGCGAGGGCGAAGCTGAAAAGGATAACCACTGCATGGCTGGTGTCAGCCAGGGCTCCGACAATGTAGGTGTCGATAGAATAGAGGAACGACTTGATAGGATTGTAATCGTAGGCGAAGGTCGCTCCGACCCAGACCCCGCAGAAGAGGGCGACCAGCACCTGCCTGGTCAGGAAAGCCAGGATGATCGCTACCAGCGGGGGCAGCAGGGTGACCCAGCCAGCGGGAAGTATTGTTTTTGATTTGCTGGGCCCATCTTTTATGGAAATGACCCCATTGGGCAGCTCGATATCTTCGAGTGTGAAGCTTCCGCAGAAGAAGGGGCCGGCGGTGGTGACAGGTTTTCCGGCCCGCCAGGCACCACTGATTCCGACGGTGCCGGTGAATCCCTGGTCCAGCTCCCCATCAGGATCAAGCGCGTTGATGGTGACCGTGGCCAGGCCGGGGGGAAGCATCTCCTGCTCGATGCCCTTGAGGGGAAGCAGGGGGCTTTCATTTGCAAAGCTCAACTCGAATCGAGCTGCCGCCTGAGACGGCTCCTGTGCACCAATGGCCTGGGAACCGGCTAAGAGGATGAGGACCAGGATGGGAAGGATGTGTCGGGCTCTCATTGCCTGAAACCTTACCACATGCCCAGTTATGGTACCGGGGTTAAATGCTTCTCAGGGCTTCCTGGGCACTGAGCCGGTGTCTTTTTTCCAGTGGCTGGTGACCGCCTCGAGGATGTCCTCCTGCGCGCTGAAGAGATCTTTGACCGCACGGCTCCTGTCCGGGCTTACGGTGTTTGCGATGAGGATGCTGAAGCAGAGCATGTCATTGGGCCGCTTGTCGGTGCGCAGGTCAATGTAGCCGGCCAGGGCCTTCGAGAGGTAGATCCACTGGTCATTGAAGGACCCCTTGTAGACCAGGGTGCCGGTCTTGGCACGCACCCGGCCCCAGAGTGGAGAGCCCTTGAAGCGGCCGGAGATCGTCCCATCGATACCGCCGATCGGCAGGGCGTCGAAGAAGTGGGAGAAATCTTTTCGCCGGGCCATGAACTGGAGCAGGTCGACGAGGAAGCGGGCAGAGAGGGAGTCGGACCGCCCACCGCCCGAGCCGCTCTGCAGGAGGACCGAGTCGACTGCCAGCCCGCCCTTTGCGAAGAATTCGCGGATCTTGCCATAGCCGGCGACGCGGTCACCTCGCTTGCCGTGCAGGGCGCCGACAAGGACCGGGAACATCGTTGCATGGAGGTTGTGGCTGACCTTGAGGCAGACGCGCACAGCCTCGGAGAAGGGTGGCGAGATGTGCTGCGCCACGACCTCGTAGTCCCTGTAGACCGCGGGGCCGAAGGTGGCCTGCTGGGGTTTGCCCTTGACCAGGATTCCTTCCTTTTTGAGCACCGCGGCGAAGAGGTGGGCGGCGGCCAGGGCCGGGTTGCTGAATTTGCAGATGCGAACGGTCGGGCTGGAGCCGGCAGGGATGGTCCCCTTGACGACAAAGGAGGCCGGCCCGGATGTGTTTTCCACCCAGAGCCGGCGCCTCCCTGTTTTTTCGACGGTTTTTGCCTCGATCCTGACCTTCACCGGGTCGAGGCTCGGTTGCCAGGTTACCCGGGCACTGGTGCCGGGGCGGGCGCCGGGGCTGATGACGAAGTCGACGAGGTTGTCGTTGATGCAGATGGCGCTGAAGCTTCCTACGAAGGAATCGTTGGCTTCCTTGAACAGCCCGTCGTCGACAACGATGTCACCTTTCACCTCCCTGACTCCGCGTGCCGCGATGTTGCGGGCGATCTCGCGCAGGATCTTGAGCGGGTCGCCGGGGACGAGGTCTGCCTCGCTGAAGCCGGCGTAGCTGTGGTCCCTGTTGACGAATTGCAGGCGCCCTTTTTCATTGGGGCGCTGGGAAAGATTCGGGTCACCACTGGCAACAAGCACGAGATCACCGTTGACCGACCCCTCTTCGAGGTCCCCGGTCCTGACGACATTCGTACGGAAGCGGAAGTCTTCTCCGAGTATCCCGAGCGCGCCGCCGCAGCTGACCAGCTTGGTGGTGGAGGCGGGAGCCTGGAGGGCCAGTGGCCGATGGGCATAGACCACCTTGCCGGTTTCAAGCTCGGTGACGAGGATGCCGAAGGAGCTGCCCTTGAAGAGAGGCCGCTTCATGATGGCCTCAACCTGTTTCTCCAGGTCTTCACAAGGTGCCCCGCCGGGGCTGATAACCTGCGAGGAAATAAGGGCCAGCACGGAGATAAATAGCCGACTCATTCGCTTCATGGAGCCAAAGCATAACAAATGCAGGTCCTGAAGCCCAGAGAGGGATGGTGGGCTGTCATGGTCTACATTGCACAGGAAGGCACAATCAGTTATAAAAGTCAGCTTGCACGCCAGGCGCAGCATTACGTTTCCCGCTGGGCTGGCTGATAGAAGCTGCCTAAAAGAAAACCAGGAGTACAGATGAAGACCTTATCCATCGGTGGAGTGAAGGAAAAGATCGTTGAGCGGAAGGATTTTCCGCCGGCCAAGTTGCGCAAGATCCTCGGCAAGGAGACGGTCGCCGTGATCGGTTACGGAGTCCAGGGGCGCGGCCAGTCGCACAATATGCGCGACAACGGCGTCAAGGTCATCGTCGGCGTTCGCAAGAACGGCCCCAGCTGGAGGCTGGCCAAAAAGGATGGCCTGGTGCCCGGAAAGACCCTGTTCGATATTCCCGAAGCCGTCAGGCGGGGAACAGTTGTCCAGTACCTGCTCAGCGATGCCGGGCAGAAGGACCAGTGGCCGGTCATTCGCGATAACCTGCAGGAGGGATCCGCCCTCTATTTCTCGCATG
>CAJWZY010000305.1 GCA_913050545.1 uncultured bacterium
GGGTTCCAAGTGTCGGCCTTCGTCCGCTGACAGTCTACGGAGTCGGCCGCGAGGTGGGGATCACCAGCGGGCCAACCAAGGCGATTCGCGCTGCCGTCCTCGGGCAGGAGTTCACGGTCCCCTTTACCGGGGTGACGGGATTCAACTACGTCGGAGATGTCGCTGATGATTTCATTGCCGCCTCAAGAAATCACCGGCAGGGAGCCCTGGCGCTGAATAATCCGGGAGAGAATCACGATGTAAGGGATTTCCTTGATATCGTCGAAGACGAGCTTCCCGCGGCAGCCGGGCTGCTGAAGTGCGAAGGAGACAGCGTTCCGGTGGCCTGGGATCTCTGTGAAGATGGGCTGAAAGACCTGCTGGGGGATGTTCCTCACACGCCGATTCGGGCGGGAATCCAGGAGACCATCAGGGGCTTTGAGCAGCTGCGGGAGGCGGGCCGGCTGGAGTGCTGAGCCTTCAGGGCAGCAGGCTTGAGCCGACGAGGAATCGGTCAATTTCGCGCGCAGCTTCGCGCCCCTCGTTGATAGCCCAGACCACCAGTGACTGGCCTCTGCGGCAGTCACCTGCAGCAAAAACCCCCTCAGCGCTGGTGGCGTACTGGCCGTATTCGGCCTTGAAGTTGCTGCGCTCGTCGGTTTCAAGGCCCAGCTTGCTGACGATGGTGTCCTCGGGGCCGAGAAAGCCCATAGCCAGCAATACAAGGTCGGCCTTGAACTCTTTTTCGCTGCCGGCAACTTCCTCCATCTGGAAACGCCCGCTGTCGTCTTTTTCCCATTCGACATTGACGGTTCGGATTCCCTTTACAGAGCCATCGTCGCCGCTGATGAATTCTTTGGACAGGATGCTGAACTCCCTCGGGTCCTCACCGAATTTAGCCTCAACCTCGGCGTGCCCGTAGTCAACCCGGAAGATCCTGGGCCACTGGGGCCAGGGGTTGTCTGGAGCGCGGTCTTCGGGGGGCCTGGGCAGCAGCTCGAAGTTGACCAGGCTTTTACAGCCGTGGCGCACCGAGGTTCCGATGCAATCGGTTCCGGTGTCGCCGCCACCGATGACAATGACATCCTTGTCCTTCGCTGAGATGAAATTGCCATCCTCATGACCGGAATCAAGCAGGCTGGCGGTGTTGAGGGTCAGGAACTCCATGGCGAAGTGGATTCCAGGAAGGTCCCTGCCGGGTATTGGAAGGTCTCGGGGAGTCGTTGCACCGCAGCAGAGGGCGAGGGCATCGTTGCCGGCTCTCAATTCCTCGATGTCGATATTAACTCCAACATGCGCATCGGTGACAAACTCGATTCCTTCCTCCCGGAGGAGGTTGATCCTGCGATCGACAGTGTCCTTGTCGAGCTTCATGTTGGGGATCCCGTACATGAGCAATCCGCCGATCCGGTCGGCTCTCTCGTAAACAGTGACGAGATGCCCTGCCTTGTTGAGCTGCGCTGCACAGGCGAGCCCCGCGGGGCCTGAGCCGATGACGGCAACCTTTTTCCCGCTCCTGGAGGCTGGGGGTTCAGGTTTGATCCAGCCCTCGGCAAAGCCCCTGTCGACGATGGCATTCTCAATGTTCTTGATGGTTACGGGCGGATTTGTGATTCCAAGCACACAGGCTCCCTCGCAGGGAGCGGGGCAGACCCGGCCGGTAAACTCAGGGAAGTTGTTCGTCTTGT
This sequence comes from uncultured bacterium, assembly GCA_913050545.1. Lineage (GTDB taxonomy): Bacteria > Planctomycetota > UBA8108 > UBA8108 > UBA8108 > UBA8108. The sequence goes on from CAJWZY010000305.1 coordinate 1,668, forward strand.
GGAGGCGATCGAGTGCGTCTTTCCAGCGCCCCTGGTAGACCAGGTCATTCCACTCGGGTATCAGGTTGTCGACCGGACAGCCTGTGCCTGACTGGCAGAAGGGGACACCGCAATCCATGCAGCGGGCACCCTGGGTTTTAAGATGGTCTTCGGGGACCGTCACCAGGAATTCGTCGTAGTTCTTTACACGATCTTCAGGATCTGTGTAAGGGACGGTCTCCCGGTTGAATTCTTTGAAGCCTGTAATCTTACCCATATTGGTTCCGTTTCTCCTCTCAGACGCCTGCGCCGGCCCTGGCCTTCTGTTCTTCGAGGACACGCTTGTAGTCCGTAGGCATCACCTTGACGAATTTCGGCAGGGTCTCTTCCCATTGTTCCAGCACCTGGGCTGCGGCAGTGGAGCCGGTATGGCCGAGGTGCTTCTCGATGAGGCTCCTGAGCTCGGTGATGTCTTCGTCGGTCTCGACCTTTTCGAGAGCCACCATTCCAAGGTTGCAGCGGGTGATGAAATCATCTTCCTCATCCAGCACATAGGCGATGCCGCCGCTCATGCCTGCGGCGAAATTGCGGCCGGTAGGCCCGAGGATGACAACCCTGCCCCCGGTCATGTATTCACAGCCATGGTCGCCAATACCTTCGATGACCGTTTCCGCACCGGAGTTGCGTACGCAGAATCTCTCGGCTGCACGGCCACGGAAAAAAGCTTCGCCACTGGTTGCGCCGTAGAGAACGACGTTGCCGACAATGATGTTTTCCCTGGCTTCGAAGGTCGATTTCTTCGGGGGGTAGATGATGACGCGGCCCCCGGAAAGGCCCTTGCCTACATAGTCGTTGGCATCTCCCTCGAGCTCCATTGTGACCCCTCCGGCGAGAAAGGCCCCGAAGCTCTGCCCGGCAGAGCCCTTGAAGCGAATATCAATGGTTCCATCGGGAAGGCAGTCTTTCCCGTTGGCCTTGGCGATCTCGTTACTGAGAATGGTTCCCACGGTGCGGTTGGTGTTGACGATGGGGAGCTCGACCCGGATTTTCTCGCCGCTCTCGATGGCCTTCTTGCAGAGCTCGAGCAGTTTCTGGTCCAGGGCATATTCAAGGCCGTGGTCCTGCTTGATCGTGCAATAGACCTCGACATCTTCATTTGGTTTTTCGGCAGGGGCCAGGATCGGGGTGAGGTCGAGTCCATCGGCCTTCCAGTGCTGGATGGCTGCATCCGGATGCAGGCAGTCGACCCGGCCGACCATTTCGTTGATGGTCCTGAAGCCAAGGGCTGCCATATGCACCCTTGTTTCCTCGGCAACCATGAAGAGGTAGTTGACCACGTGCTCGGGGAGCCCGGTAAACTTTTCCCTCAGGTCAGGGTCCTGGGTTGCTATCCCGACAGGGCAGGTGTTGAGGTGGCATTTGCGCATCATGATGCAGCCCGCCGCGATCAGCGGGGCGGTGGCGAAGCCGAACTCGTCCGCGCCCAGCAGCGCCCCGATGGCGACGTCGCGCCCGGTGCGGAGCCCGCCATCGACCTGCACCGCGATGCGGCTGCGCAGATCGTTGAGCAGCAGCGTCT
>CAJWZY010000306.1 GCA_913050545.1 uncultured bacterium
TGCAGAGCTGGGGGCGAATTCACCGGGTGCATCTGGCGGGGAGAGGGGGCCCGGTGGTGTTCCCAGAAGCGGCGGCAGGGTGATTATGGGGGCGTCCAGGTTGGCGCGCAGAAAATTATTGGGCGTCCCTGGTCCTGAGCAGGAGGTTCCTGGCGAGGTTGGAGTCACGGGTGCGGGGGTCCTGCTGGAACCACACCGGGTGTCCACGCTTGTCGACAATGAGGAAGCTGGCACTGCCGACGTAGACATTCCAGGCGCCGAATATTTTCCTGGGAGGTTTCATGTCGGGATCAAATCCCGCCGCGCCCTGGTAGCCGGCGTTGCTGAGCTCAAGGCGCAGGCCGTCGATTTGTTCATCCACGTTCCTGGCACCTTTGAAAAAATGAATGGAGACCAGCTCGATCCCGTCGTTCTCCATGGCGAATTGGTCGACATTCTGCATGAAGGTGGCGGAGCGGGTATCGTCGGCTCCACGAAAGAGAATTGCGACGACCTTTCCCTGCGAATCAGATAGCCGGGTTCTTCGCGGGGTTACCCACATTTCTCCAAGGTTGAAATCAGTTGGCGCAGGGCGCTGGGCCCTGTTTTCAAGGAAGTCGAGGGCGTTGATGGATCTCTTCTGGTAGATGCTGATGGCTGGCTCGAGAGCCCCGCCTGTTTCCTTCAGCCCGTCCTGCCATTTGTTGATCTCTTCTACGTGCAGGTTGAAGGCATCGGTTGCCTCGTTGAATCTCCCCAGGGCCATGAGAGCGTAGCCCCTGCGGAATCCATTGAAGGCGATGTAGCGGGAGTAGGTCTTCTTGAGATCGGCCGGAGGATTTTTGCTCTTGAGCCGGAGACGGTAATCCTGCAGAGAGTTTTCTGCTGACCTCAGGAGTCCCTCCGGATCACCCTTGGCTTCGTAGAGTTTCCAGCGGGTTTCCACCAGGACCGGGAAGTCCGTGCTTCGTCCCACCTCGGGATCGCCCATCTTTTTTTCCACCAGGCGGATGCCCAGGTCAAATTCTTCGAGGGTGGACAGCACCCGGCCGAGCGAGGCGGTGATCATCGTGCTCCTGGGATTGCCGGGATATTTTTTCAGCCAGAGGAGGTAGTCCTCCCTGGCCGGTTTCGCCAGCTTGAGAATGTTTTTGCCCCAGGCCCGTAACTCGATCGCCTCGGGTTTTAAGTTTGAAGCGTCCGCAAGCCCCTTCACGGCGCTGTCTGAGTGAGAAACGATGCGGGAGTAAAAGGGAGCGATCCTGTTTTCCAATTGCTCGAGGGAAAACTTATTTCCACCCGCCGACAGGTCCTTGATGAGCTGGGCGCGCACACGGGAACTGAGCAGCTGGAGGAACCTGGCCTGGTAGAAATGAACCTTGGCAGCCGCCGAATCGTCGGCGCATTTCGCCAAGAAATTTTCGCAATCCTGGACGCCTTTCTCGACCTCGTGAGTGAAGGCATCTGCCGCCTTCGGTTTCATCCGGCCGGGATTTCCCGGGATCTGGTTGAAGACAGATGAGATTTTAAGCAACAGAGAGTTGCAGATAGTCTTCCCGGGAATTTCATCGTGGTTCTTCAGGGCTGCTTCTGTATTGCGGGGGCTTACCGGTGCAGATTTCTGATCGCTGTTGTCAATTCCTGGTGCGTTTTTCGTTTCTTCAGCAGGGACCGGATCTACCGGGGTTGCCGGGGGGCTTCCGGTTGAATCCATGGGTTTACAGGCACTGAGGGCCGCCAGCAGGCAGAAAACCCCCCCAAGCTCTTTACAGAGCCGGGAAGACATCTTTAAGCTTTTATAAGTAAAGGACTTATGTTCATTCATAGGTATCTGGCCTGTGAGGGAGTCCCAGGATCTGATTCTATCAGGAATATGCAATAAGCTTGCCGCGTTCAGTAAGTTCATCGGTTCCATGGGCTGGAAAGCTTGTTTTGCTTGAACCGACCTTCTTCTTTTTCTTTTACCTAACAAGAGTATAATCTGCGTGGCGACAGAAGACTACGTCCCACCTGGTGAAGAGAGGCAGCAGGAGATTCAAGCTGAGACATAGATTTTTCAGCTTCCCGTTCCCGGTTCAATGGATCGGCATCCAGATCGTTTTCCTGGTTGCCGTTGCAGCCGCATGCCCGGTGCGTGCGCAGCCCGCAGAGCCCGGTAAACAGGACACCACCATTCTCGATGAGGTCTGGCCCCAGCTGACCGATTTTTCCCGTATTGCCGACAGCGGGACAAAGACCTACATCAACCAGGAGACTGGTGATATCTCCCGCTACATCCTCGGAAATGTCAGGCGGGAGCTGAAAGTCGGCCCCAACCGTCTGCGCCTGGTCTGTGACCGGCTCTATATCCGTGCCCTGGGGCTCCTCAAGGATGACGATGAAAAGGGAGCGGATGACCTGGAGTTTTATTTTTACGCAGATGGAAATGTGCGCCTGGAGCTGCCGGAGCAGGGCAGCACCATCGAGGCAGCTTCGGTCTATTACGACCATCGTGAAGGACTGGGGGTGATTCGCCAGGCGAAGATCAGGAGCTCGACGAGCGGCCTGCGCGGGATCCTCAACAGCATGGAGATGCGGGACCTGCGCGGCACCTCCACGGCTGCGCACTCCCATGATGAGAAGCAGGCCGAGGTTCTGCTCAACATCGAGGTGCTGCGAACAAGGAACTTTGTAAGCTTCAACGGCGAGGGGATCACGCTCAGTAATTGTGATTATTCAACACCGCACGTGGCCCTTGCGGCTGATCTTGCCGATATCAGGCCGGCGGCTTCCGCCGCCTCCCGTGGTGCGGTGGGCACCGTCGACCAGGGCCACTACGAGGTGGATCTCAGCGGCGCGCGCCTGGAGATCCTCGGGACGACAATTCTTCCCCTGCCAATGTCCCACTGGGATACCCGCTGGCAGGATTACCTGCCCTTGAGATCGATTGACCTGGGCAGCTCATCGAAGTTTGGTTTCTTCGGTTCGGTTGAGTGGAACATGAATTTTCTTCTCGACCAGCTCCCGCTTGGAGGGGTGCCCGGCCTGCGCCATGTGGTGGAGAATACCAGGCTTGGATTTGAGACCACCCAAATGGCGAAACGCGGTCTCGGGTGGGGGCCGATTGCTGAATATGGCAGCCGGGCTGACAACTGGGAACCCTGGCAATTGTCGCAGGAAGAGTCACGGCATTATGGAGAGGGGCGCTGGTTCTCCATTCACGATCACGGAACAGATCGCTCAGCGGGAGGTTTCGCTCCACCTGA
>CAJWZY010000307.1 GCA_913050545.1 uncultured bacterium
AAGCCGGCCGGGATCTTTCTCTTCGATGTGCCGGGTCACGCGAGCGCTATCGAACTGTCCCCAGGCCTCGTTGAACGGAACCCAGGCAACGATGGAGACCTGGTTGCGGTGGGAATCGATGAGCGCATCGAGCTCACGGTCAAACTGCACCTTTTCTTTCTCAGCGCGGCGAAGCTCGGTGCCATCGAGTGGCCAGCGCGCGTTGGTGCCGCCGTTGGGCATGTCCTGCCAGACCAGCAGCCCCATCCGGTCGCAGTGGTAATACCAGCGCGGGGGCTCGACCTTGACGTGCTTGCGGACCATGTTGAAGCCGAGCTTCTTCGTCACCTCCAGGTCGTAGCGCAGGGCCTCATCCGAGGGCGCGGTGTAGAGCCCATCGGGCCACCAGCCCTGGTCGAGGGGGCCGAACTGAAAGAGAGGCTCGCCGTTGAGCAGGATCCGGGGAATTCCGTTCTGATCCGGGCCAAGCGAGATCTTGCGCATGCCGAAGTAGCTCTCAACTCGGTCGACGGTCTTGCCGCCGGAGAGCAGCTCGACCTCGAGGTCGTAGAGCTTCGGCTGGGCCGGGCTCCAGAGCTCAAACTTCTTCAGCGCCAGCTCGATGGTGTCTCCCGGAGCGCCTTCACCCTCGATGCCGAGAGAGGGCACGCTCACCTTGACCTTCACCTTGTCCGGCCCCAGCGTCGCGGCCTTGACCTTCAGCTTTTTGCCATCGACATCAGGCAGGATGTGCAGAGCTTCGATGGAGGTCAGCGGCACCGCCTCGAGCCAGACGGTCTGCCAGATTCCCGTTACCGGGGTATACCAGATTCCTCGCGGCTTGCTGACCTGCTTGCCGCGCGGCTGCGGGCCCTCATCGCTGGGGTCCCAGGCCGAGACCTCCAGCCGCTGGCTGCCACCGGCGGGCGTGAGCAGGCCTGTCACATCAAAGCTGAATGGGTCGTAGCCGCCGCGATGGTTCCCGGCCGGCTTGCCGTTGACCCACACCTTCGCCTCCCAGTCGACGGCTCCAAAGTGCAGCAGGACCCTCCTCCCCTTCCAGCTCTCAGGCACCTCGAAGGTCCGCCGGTACCAGAGCCTCTTCTCCTTGCCAACCATCCTGCCGACGCCTGAGAGGGCTGATTCGACCGGGAAGGGAACCAGGATCTTCCCATCGGCCTGTTCCGGGCTTTCCTCGGTCGCGGGACGGATCGCGTAATCCCACAATCCGTTCAGGTTGGCCCAGTCGGCGCGCACCAGCTGCGGGCGCGGATACTCCTGGTGAACTTTTCCGGGAGAAAGCGCCTTGCCCCAGCGCGTCATCAGCTTCGCCCCGGCCGGCTTCCATTGAGCGTGCGAAAAGTTGGCGCAATAAAGCAGCAGAAACAGGACCGACAAAACAGCTGGCGAGTGATTTCGAACGCGAAACATGGCATTTCCCCGGTTGCGCGCCGCTCATTCGCGAGGCGCTGGATGGTTTTCAGTCTCGACCCGCAGAGAGGCCGCCGGTTCACCCCGAAAGCAAACCACTCGGAATTGTACTCGAAAGAACCTCCACCGACAGCGCCTGGGTCATCGTCACCCGGCTGGAATGGGCCTATTCACTCATCCCGGGCTCGATCCGAACGAGGTTCTTGTCTGCAAGGGCACGCAGGATCGTCCGGCCATCTTTACCCAGCCTGAAGATCCCGTAGCGGGCCTTCTCATACGCTTTACCCTGCCCTTCCTCGAAGAAGAAGGACTCGGAGCCGACATGGACCTGCCACCCGTCGCTGTAGCGGTATTGAAGCAGTCGTTCGTTTTCGGCCAGGGGCAGGGGATCCCCATTCCACATTCTCTGAAAGGATACGACCCGTCTCTCATCCAGGCTGACAAGGACCTTGCCAGTACGGGGGACCTCTCCTTCCCCGGCACCCCTGATCCTCTCAAACTCCTTGCGCAGCTCTTGAGCTGTCTTGTAATTGAGCCGCATGTAGTCGCCCTGCATGAGCGAACGCGGATCCACCGGGGCCAGCTCGAAATAGACCTCCTCACCCGTCTCGATGAAAAGCTCGTTCCTGTAGATCCCGAGATTCAGAACGGCCAGGATGACAAGGCCCAGGGCCAGGGTCAGCTTCATTCTCATGCGTCCGCCTCCTCACCCGCTTCACCGCGGCAGAAAAGGAACCGGCCCGCCAGCATGGCCAGGCCGCTGCCGACCAGCACGGCCGACTTCTCGGTGAGAGTCAGCTCCATATCGTAGTACCAGTGAAAGAGAAAAACCGGCACCACCAGCCCCCCGAAGGCCGTCAGCAGCCGGTCGTGGTGGCCGTAGCCGTAGACCAGCAGACAGACCCCGAGCAGGATACCCGGGGAGATGAAGAAGGCACCGGCGAGGATGGCCAGCAGCGCCGCCAGCAGGCGGGGGCTCCTGGAGACCCTGCGTCCGCCGGCAGCTCTCACCATCAGCGCGATCAGTCCTGCGGCCAGCAACAGGCCGAGCACCAGCACGAATGGAAAACCCGTTATCTCTTCAAACCTGGGGCCCTCCATGGTCAGCAGGAACACGTTGACCGTCAGACCTCCCACCAGGGCATAGGCCATCGGCAGGAACTTACGGGTCACCCGCCCGCTGAGAAGATAGGCGGCCAGGGAGGCCTGCAGGGCAGCCAGGCCACAGATGCACAGACCGGCAGCAATAATAACCCCGGGATCCTTGTTCAGATCGCCCTCTGAGATGAGCGCGGCTGTAAGCGCACAGCAGACTCCCAGGCAGGAGAGGAAGCGGTCGATCGTCAGCCGGTAGACGAAATAGGTCGCGGCGGTGACCAGGAGCAGCCCGCCGAAAATTCCCCATTCATCATAGGCTTCGGTAAACTCCAGAACGAAGAGGAATTTCCCCACCGCCATCCAGGTAAAGGACAGCACTGCTGTAAACATATTCAGGAAGGAAGCGACACCTTCCTTCTGTGACCACTTCCACAATCCGAAAGCGGCGGCAATGAAGACCAATCCCCAGACGAGAAAAGGTCCATCTTCGTCGATGAGCTCACTTACGTATAGAAAACCGATCAGGAAGAGCGAAGAGATGAAGGCGCCGATGCCAATGAGAGCGCGCAGGTAGAGTGGCGGGTCATCGCCGGTGTGGAGCTTCCGGATGAACTCAGAGGCCTTCTCCATGTCATCGAGCTGCCCCTCGCTCTGCAGCCGGGCAAGAAGGCCCGGGATCGTATATTGAGCCTGGTACTCAGGCAT
>CAJWZY010000308.1 GCA_913050545.1 uncultured bacterium
CAGGCCCAGCGAGATTACTTCGGCGCCCACACCTACCGGCGGGTCGACCGGCCGGAGGCGGACCCCGTTCACACCGACTGGGTCGGAATCACCAGGAAGCTCCAGGGCCGCGACTAAAGTATGCAGGCCGGCCCCGCTTGGAATCGACTGGCGACGCGGTTAGACTGGCTTCCTGGGAAATGGACTGAAACCACCAGCGCAGGAGATACGGCACTGCCGTAATAACTAAGATGTTCTACTCGGGAATCGCCGATGAAGGCGCAGAGGACCTCGCCGGACAGATCAAGGCGCACCAGGAGCTTGGCTGGAAGCACATCGAGCTCCGCAACCTCCGCGGAACGAACCTCACCGACATTACCGACGAAGAATTCGAGCAGGCTACCGCCGCCCTGGCGGAGGGCGGACTCGAGGTCTCCTGCTTTGCCTCCCAGCTGGCCAACTGGGCCCGTCCCATCGATAACGATTTCGAGATTGACCGCCAGGAGCTGGCCAGGGCCATTCCGCGGATGCAGAAGCTGGGAACCCGGTTTATCCGCTGCATGAGCTACCCGAATTCAGAACCTCCGCTGGAGGACGGCCAATGGCGGGCGCAGGTCGTCGACAGGCTGAAAGAGCTGGTAAAGATGGCCGAAGATGGAGGGGTGACACTCGTCCACGAAAACTGCAACGGCTGGGGTGGACTGGGGCCGAGCCAGACCATGGACCTGCTCGCGGATGTCGGATCCGAAAACCTGAAGCTCGTATTCGACACCGGCAACCCCTGCCAGTATTCACAGGACGCCTGGGAGTACTACAAGGGTGTCCGTGAAGAGATCGTCTACGTCCACATCAAGGACTACCTGCCCAAGGAAGACCCCGAGGCTGAAGATGCGGCCTGCTACCCCGGTGAGGGATGCGGCTATGTACGAGAAATCTGCAGTGACCTCCTGCAGACCGGCTACGACGGAGGGTTCTCCATCGAGCCCCATATTACATCCGTGATTCACCTGCAGCAGGAGGCCTCGGACCCTGAGGCCGCCTACAGGACCTACGTCCAATACGGACGGCGCCTGGAGGCGCTCCTCGAAGAGATCCGCTCTGAAATCCAGCAGGCAGAGGGCTGAAAAACCGCCTCCTCCTGGAAATCATGGCAACCCTGAAAATGCCCTATAAGCCCTGCACAGCCTCCAACAGGCAGGCACCTTGACCTGCCGGCAGTCACCCCGCAAAATAGGGTAACTGGAATACAGCCCTGGAGAACGTTCCCATGTATAGAAACATCTTCACCTGCCTGGCCCTCTGCACCCTGTGCACTGCCTCCCAGCTGCATGCAGAGCCCATCATTTATGGCAGCTACCTCGAGGTCCAGGCTGATTCGAGAACGGCCGGACTGCCACGCGGACCTGGTTTCGGATTGCCCTCAAAGGCCTCCGCAAACAGAACCGCCGGAGCCCATAGGGCCATCCTGTTCTGGGAGATTGTGAAGGGAAGCTGGAATGGCCAGGAGCTTGACTCCCTCAAGATCGTAACGGTGGTCGAATCTTCAGGCCCCCTTCGGAGCCCCCAGGAGGGAAAACTGCGAACGGTTATCTACCTTGACGAAAAAGCCTCGGAGGAAAAAGCCCAGGCCCTTCTCGATCTCGCACGTGAGCTCGCCCCGCGCTACCTGAAAAAGCTGGTACGCATCAGGAAGGCCCCGATCGAGGTCACCAGGAAAGACCATGACCTCAAGCTGGCGATCAGGAATCACCTCGAGGTCCACATCGAGACCCACAAACACGAATCAGATATTTGCGAATCCATCTGTGGAAAAGATCCACAGCCCGGCCGACCGCTCTCCCTCCACGTTAAGAGCGAGAAAGCCCTTGGACGCAAGAATCTCTACCGGGCCGAAGACCTGCAGGTTCGCTGGACCTCCCCGAAGGCTCAATCCTGCCTCTCCGGGCAATTCGGCCTCTAAATTCTGACTTCCTTATGAATATCCTCCGGCCGGTCCCGTCTGACCTTGTGAAGACGGAGACCTGTCATGGTCTCGAGAGACAACCTGGGATCTCAGAATTAAAGGAGGATCCGCCATGAAGCTAAAATGCTTCTACCTGCTTGCTCTCAGCGGAGCAGCCCTGCTTTCACCATCAACCTCCCACGCCGGCGACCGCTTTCATTTCGGCCTCAGCTTCGGCAATCCCAACTTCCGGATCAGCTTATCCAACCACAGGAGGGTCTTCACTCCTTCGAGGCCCCTCGTGATGACTCCCCGGGTGCGAACCACCTGTGCCCCGCACAGGGTACAGCGTGTACAGCGTGTACACCGGGTCCTGCACCGTCACTGCTGGACGGCCAGGCCTTCCCGGGTCTGGGTCGCCCCGGTTCACCGTACAGTATTCTCCGGCTATGAAGCCTGCGGCCGGGCAATCTACCGGGAAATCATCATACGCCCCGGATATTTCCGAACGGTTTTCACCGAACACTGCTCCTGCGGCGCCCACCGCTGAAACCAGCTGAACGGGAGGCGAAGATTTCAACCCTGGTCTTCGCCTCTCTCTTCTCTATTTTTACCGATGGTAAAAAAAGTAGAAGGGAAAGGCCACTGCCTCGCGTAACAGGAAGTAGGTGTCCCGGGTCAGGGCGCCGGAGGCCTTGACCCTCTCATTCGAACAGGTGGGGACTGTATAGCAGGTGGTCCCACGGGTCAAATTGCGCCCAAAGATCATCTTGACCCGCGCGCAGTGGAAATACTGGCTCACCGTAAGAAGTTTGCTGTATCCGTTTGTCTTCGCAATCCACGCACAATTCTCTGCTGACCGGGCGGTATTGGTGCCTTCTTCATCCAGGATGATCCGGGAAGCCGGAACACCACCTACCCTGGTGGCATAAGCAGCCATCTCTTCAGGTTCGCTTCTTCCATTCTCGCCGGTCCCCCCGCTCATGATCAGGCGGGGCACAAGTCCATCCCGGTAAAGCTCAATCCCGGTATCCAGCCGGTCCCTCAGGGCTCGGCTGAGACTCCCATCGTCGTAAACCTTGGCCCCGAGGATTACAGCAGCATCGGCAGGGCGGCGGTAATCGGTACGGCCAAAGGTGACCAGGTGCATACAGACCAGGATGAAAAAAGAAGCCAGCACGACAATCCCGTTGAAAAAGCATCTCGCCGGCGGGGGCATACGGGGCTCGCGGGTCTCACACCAGGAGATCCTTGAAATTTCAAATAGCAGGATCAAC
>CAJWZY010000309.1 GCA_913050545.1 uncultured bacterium
TAAACATAGAGAAGGTATTAGAAAATGAACAAGGCAATGTCCTGTCTATTGGCGGCTGTCCTCATCGTTCTTGCTCCGGGAGGGAGCGGAACACTGGCAGGGGAAGCGGTTGGCGCTACGTTGAACGGTGATGTGAATTGTAGCGGTCGGATCGATCTCGCCGACGCGATCTTTTCACTCAATCACCTCTTCCTTGGCGGTGAAGCGCCCTGTCCGTTCATTGAGCCCGTGGGTGGAGGGCCCGAGGTGGAGGCGCTCGAGGCCCAGTTGGCTGAAAGAGAAGCCACAATCGCCGCTCTTCGGGCCGAGCTTACCCAGGCCCAGGTTGAGCTGTCTCGCTCCCTGGGAGACCTGATCAGGACCCAGCGTGACCTGCTGGCGGCAGAAGGACGAATACTTGAGCTGGAGGGCGCTGCGGGGCCATGCGCAGACCAGGTCGATGAGCTGCGCGACTCGCTTGAGGCTTGTAATGGTGAACTCGAGGCATCCGGGGTCGAGCTGGAAACTGCAAGGCAGGAAACTGTTGAAGCCCAGGAGCAGGCTGAGGCTGCTCTTCAGGATACAGCTGCCGCACAGGCCGAGACGGAGGATCTTGCAGACCTGCTCGATGAGTGCGAAAACCCCCGGAAAGAGTTTACCGCGCCTGCTCTGCGTGGAGATGATGGCCAGAGGGTCATCTCTCTCAGTGGGAAGATGGACCTCCTGGGCAGCCTTTTTCCGACTGCTCCCGAGGCGATTCTCGAAGATCAGCAGATTGATACCTTTGAGCTGGGGACGATTTCTTCCGGCTCGCAGGGACAGCGGAGGATCCTGGTTTACGAAAATGTTACGAGAGCTCTTTTCTCTGTAGATCTCTGTAATGGAGATGATTGCGACGAAGCCGAGAGGGCGACCCTCCACTACGATGGAGATGGGCTGAAGGAGGAGCTCCTGGAGGTGAACGTTGTAGAGCCATTTCCTGTTCTCAGCGAATCGGTCCCGCCCATCGAGGTGAATATTTCGCGCGGTCCCGGGCAACAGCGGGACACCTGGACAATCCTCTATGAGCCTCGTTCCCGCAGCCTTGTCGGTTTCAGGCCAGAGGAAGGCTACAGGCCGGTAAGGGATCGAACCTGGCCGGACGATGACAATTTCGGCAGAGGGAACGGGCTGGTCATGAGCGTCCTGCTCAGCGGGTCAGAGATCCGTTCACAGCTGGGTCTCAACAGTCCGCCACCCATCAGCAGGTTGCTCTATCTCGGATCGGGGCAGCTCCTTGTTTTCTTCTCAGCAGACGTGCTTCCCGAGGTCCATCTCCTCGAGCTCGAATCGGTCCAGTCCGAGACGAATCCCGACTTTGCAGGTAATGCTGTCCAGGCCACCTGGAAACTGCAGGGAAATTTCCTCCTCTTCGGAGCCGATGACAGTCCCTACCTTGATTACTCCGATTTCAGGGAGTTGACCGGTGCAGAGAATGTAGAGATCGAAGGGCTCCGGCCCTTTGTTAATCCTTCTGATGAGAGCGCCTTGCTCTTTGACGGTGCCAGCAGCCAGTTTCTGAGGATTTCAACCCTTGGATTTGATGAGGCAGAGGCGGTTGGCAGGTCTGAGGGCCAGGGAGGTCTCTCGCTTCAGATCGACAGGGCGAGTCTTGAAGAGGCGGTCGGGGTTGAGGGGGCTGAGCTGGATTTCACCCAGGCAACTTCTCGTGGTAATGGCGGGGAGATCCTCCTGCTGGAAAGGAACTCCAACACCATTTTCTCCTACGACTACACACTTCCCGCAGGGGAGACGGTGCTTTCCCGTATAGTCGATGCTGCTGCGCTGGTGGACGGACGGATCGATCCTGCCGAGGGTTGTGGGGAAGAGGGCGAGGACGAGGGGGAAGAGGAAGAGGTTGATGGGGGAGAGCCTGAACCGGGTGTTGATCCCGAGCCAGGCCCCGCCCCTGAACCGGGTCCACTGCCGGAACCGATTCTTCAGTTATCAGGCCAGGATACGCTGGCGCATCGCCTTGTGTTTGACAGTGCGCGGGGAGAGTTGCTGGCCTTCAACTATCTCACCGGCAGGGTGATTGTGATTGCCCGCAGCGAAGAGTTGAGGGCGGCTACCGGGAGTGCGGAGCTGGATCTGACTGCAGTCCTGAATGCCGGCACCGAGGAAGAAGGAGTCCAGGGCATCCGGGTATGGGACAATGCTTCCTCTTCGCTCCTGGAAATGGACCTGGAGAGCATCCTTGCGGAGTTGTGCCAGTAAGACGTCTTAGCTGCCTTTTGCAGGTACGACGGGCAGAAGCTTCTTGCCGGGTTCTTTCTTTGCAGAGGGATACAGCGCGCCGGCGTCTTTCAGGGCGCCGTCCGGTGCTGTTGCCATGCGGTGCAGGTGTCCGGGCTCCTCAGTGGCGAGGTTCTTTGCTTCGGTGCGGTCCTTCGCCAGGTTGAAGAGCTCATAGCGGGTCTCTGCCGGCCTGTTGTAGTGGTAGACCAGCTTCCAGTCGCCCTCGTGGTAGGCGGTGTAGTAGCTGCTTCGATGGCTGTGGGGGAAATGCATGAGGAAGCTGAAGTCGCGGCCGAGTGAGCCGCCTGTGAGTGCCTTTGAAAGGTCGGCGCCATCGATCTTTCCCTTGTGGGTGATACCCGCGAGCTTGAGGATCGTCGGGAAGAGATCGCAGATCGTGCCTTTTTCCGACGAGAGAACCCCGGCGGGAATGGGAAGAGCCTTCTGCAGGGCGTTGTTCTTGTCAGGCTTCGCCCAGCCGGCGATGAAGGGGACTCGCATCCCGCCTTCGTAGTGGGTGCCTTTCTTGCCGCGCAGCGGGGCGGCGCAGGCGATGGCGTGGGTCGGGCCAAGGGGGGCATCGCTGCCGTTGTCGCCGAGAAAGAAGACGATGGTGTTTTCTGCCACGCCGAGTTTTTCAAGGTGATCCAGCATGTCACCGAGAGATTTGTCCATTCCTTCAATCATGGTGGCGAAGGCCTTGGCGTTCTTGCTGATCTTCTTTTCGGCGTAGTTGGCGGCAAAGCGGGGGTCAGGATTGAAGGGGGCGTGGACCGCGTAGTGGGACATGTAGGCGAAGAAGGGCTTCTTTTCATCGACAGCCTTCTTGATCTCGGCATTCATCTCGATGGTGTGAGCCTCGGTGAGGTAGATATCCTTGCCGTGGTATTCCTCGAGGCCGAAAACGCCGCGGCTCTTGTTCTT
>CAJWZY010000310.1 GCA_913050545.1 uncultured bacterium
CTCCCGGGCGCTACAGCACCCCGGACCCGACCGAGTTGCTGTGGATCCCGAGGCTGCAGGCAAAGAAAAACGATCGGGGTGAGGAATCTTATGAATTGCGGGTTCTCGAGCCGCTGGAGGAATGCACCTATCTCGACAGTGCGGCGCTGGTGGCTGTCGATCATCCGGAGGGTACAACGGTTCTGCCCAACGAGATGTTCGCCATCCTCGGCCCGGCTCCCGGCTATGGGCTCCTCGCCTTCGAAGAGAAGCTCCATCCGCTCAAGGCGGTTGACCAGGATGGAGCGGATATGACCTCGCGGGTACAGAAGCTCGATGCGGTCTACGCTCCTGAGCTCAAGCCGGACAGGCGCTTCCTGGGAACCCTCGAGAAGCTCCAGGCTGTCGAGCTGGATTTCCCTGCAGCGCTCGATGAGCTGATCAGCTCGGATGAACCCGGCCGCCCGGTCCTCTTTCTGCATGGCTATATCGAGTACGGCTACTCAACGACGAATTTTTCGGCCTCGCAGGCAGGCTTTGTTCCCCTTGTTCCCAGCTTCCGTGTCGAGCGCGATGGGAAATGGCAGACTCTTCGTCAGGAGTGGGGCTTCCCGGCGGGTTATCCGCGCTGGATGAGTGTTGACCTCGAAGGCCTCCTGCGCCCGGGCGACCGCCGCCTGCGTGTTGACACCAACCTCGAGATCGCCTGGGACGAGGTCTTTATCGCCTGGGCCCGCGATGTGGATCTCCCAGGTGGGGGAGACGGAAAGGTGAGGGTCCGGCAGCTGAAGGCCGACCGTGCCCACCTGCACTACCGCGGCTTCCCGGTCGATCCGGCTCCGGGCGAGGAGGTGGAGGGCTTTCTCTACAAGGAGTTCGCCCAGTGGACGCACTACAAGGCCATGCCAGGAAGCTATACCCGCTTCGGAGATGTCCGGCCCCTGCTGGAGGAAGATGATGGCCAGTTCGTGGTCTTCGGCCCCGGCGATGAGATCGAGTTCTCCTTCAAGGCCAACCGTCTCGGTGAGATCAGGCCTGGCGGCCGCCGCACCTTCTTCTGGAAAAGCGGCGGCTACTGCAAGGACATGGATTTCTATACCGGGCATGGAGATGGGGTGGCGCCGCTGCCTTTCGCCGGTATGAAATCCTATCCCTACGCCAAGGGAGAGAGCTTCCCCGATGACCCGGTTCTCAGGCGCTACCAGGCTGAGTGGAACACGCGGAAAATCGAGGGTGATCTGCGGACTCCCATCTCAGCTGTCGTTGGAGACTGATTCCGTGCGCTCCTTCCTTCTCCTGCCGCTCGTCTGCCTGCTCTGTTCCTGTGGAGGGGAGCAGGCAGCGTCCTACAGGACCATCAGTGGAATCCTTGAAAGCAACTGCGTCTCCTGCCACGGGGCGAAGGAGCCTGAGTCTGAGCTGCGGCTTGACAGCTTCGATGGGATTCTCACAGGGGGCAAAAGCGGTCCGGCTGTTATCCCGGGGGATGTGGAGGCGAGCCTGCTGCTGAGTGCGGTGGAAGACAGTGGTCTCGTCACCAGGATGCCCCCGGAGGACGATGCGCCGGCTCTCGATGCCGCCAGCATCGACCTGCTGCGCCGCTGGGTCGCTGGGGGAGCGAAGCCCTAGGGCGTACTTCTCCCGGGTTATTTTTTCCATGGCACCATGGCTGGCCCTGCTAAGCTCTATGGTGGAAGCTCCGGCTCGGTTAGCTCTGCAGCCAAAGAGTTGGGGCCTTCGACCAGGCCACGGGTAAGCAGGTATGAAGAACCAGGAAACACTTAAGGTCAAACTGGAGCAGACAGGGGAGGGGCAGCAGGCTCTTATTCGTTTTCGCCCTGACCTCAAGAGGCATGCCGGTGAGGAGGCTACAGTCAGGGTGAGCCTGCGTTGCAAGCCCCAGCACTCTAACCCGGTCAACAAGAAGATCGATCTGCTCAAGCAGAGCTTCACCGTCACTGACCCGCTGCACACGCTGCGCTATAAGTGCCCCCGCCGGCTCTTCACCTACAGGGGAAGCTGGATTCACCTGCTGGCCAGGGTCACGATCGTTGTCGGCAAGGATCGCTATCTCGAAAATTTCGAGGTTCCGCTCGATGTGGGCAGCTCCAGGCTCAGCGATGATATTTCCGAAGTGGTTCATCCGCCGGATGAGTTTTCCATGTTCAGGAATTTCTTTCTCCTCTCCGGTGACAGCCAGACCCTGGTCCTGTTTCTCCTGGGCCTGATTGCGGTCATCGGCCTGGTTACCGGCGTGATCGTGGCCTGGGGGTCCGGGGGCGGGGACAGCTCAGATGGCGCCGCATATTTCCTGGGAGTCATCGCCTTGATCGGCTTTGCCCTGGTCCTGCTCTGCTGGGACAAGATCAAATCGGTTTTCACCCCCGAGCTCGGCGTACAGTTTGTTGTTCCGGGAAATCTTTCGAAACGTTACCGCAGCAAGCGAAAGATCAGGCGGAACTCGCACTTTACGGTTTCCGACTGGGTGAACGGTATCGCGCAGACCGACCTCCATGGGGTGAGGCTGCGGGTGTTGGCGGCCAATATCGAGCGCGCACCCTATCGGCAAATGGTCTACGGAGGCCTGGATGAGGGTGTCATCGGATGGTTCAAGGCTCTTGGTTCTCATCATGATCCCGAGGGGCGCCTTGTGATGAAGCAGAATTCCATGATCAGCCGTCCGATTGTTCTCTACGATAAGACTGTCGATCATTTGCCGGCGGGGGCTTCGGTGGGAGGGTATTTCAACGAGACGCTGGATCTCGAGCCGGTCTTTACGGATCTTTATCCTCCTGACCTGATAGGCCGCCGAGCCTCCACGGCCGTTTTTTTTCACGGCCTGGGGTATTACATGAAGTTCCAGCTCATGCATCCCACCCTGGTGGACCTGTCATTCGAGGTGGATTCGGCCTATTTCGATCCGACCTCTTTCTTCAGCGAACCTCAATCACCTCCACCTCCGCCGGTTGGATAGGAGCCGGTTCTTTCGGGGGAGTGCTTTGCAGGAGGTCTGCATCATGCGAAAATGGAGTCTCGGCATTCGACTGTATTTCCTGGTGAGCTATGAAATTGGCTGGTTTCCACCTGCGTTCTTTCTACACGGCTTGTGCCTTCCTGCTTCTCCTCGCAGGTTCTGCCGGGGCTGATGAATGGGCGCGTTTTCGCGGCCCCAACGGCTCCGGCGTGAGCGCCGCGAAGACG
>CAJWZY010000311.1 GCA_913050545.1 uncultured bacterium
CCGACACGATCGCCAGTCCCATGGCGATCTCGTAGCTGATGATCTGGGCGCTCGAACGAATTCCGCCCAGCAGCGAGTACTTGCTGTTGGAAGCCCAGCCGCCGAAGCTGATCCCGTAGACGCCGAGCGAGGTGACCGCCAGGACGTAGAGCACTCCGACGCTGAGGTCGGCAACCTGGAGGCCCCTTCCAACTGGAATGGCGACAAAGGCGATCGCTGCCGGGGCGAAGGCCAGGAAGGGGCCGAGACTGTAGAGGACCCGGTCGGCACGGTTGGGAATGACGTCTTCCTTGAACAGGAGCTTGAGCACATCGGCCAGCGGCTGGAGGAGCCCCATGGGCCCGACCCGGTTGGGGCCGACCCGGTTCTGGATGACGGCAGAGATCCGGCGCTCAGCCAGTACGAGCATGGGCACCAGGGTCATGATCCCGGTGAAGATGAGGACCACCCGCAGGACATCGAACAGGACTGCCGGGATGTTCTCGGTCATTTTTTGACCTCCCGGATGTTGATTCCTGTCCGTCCCAGGTCGCTGTGGCTGATTCCGCCCAGCCCCGGTATGACACCGGCCATCTCGTCGAAGAGGCCGCGCGGGGAGACCCTGGCTTTCCTGGCGCCAAGCTCCACCAGGGCTTCCTGGAGAAGATCTTCGATGGCAAGAACTCCCCTGGGGAGCTGGGTAGCAGCCCTCACCAGCTGCAGCTGCCCATCTTCGTTAATGATCGTGCCGTCGCGCTCGGAGAAAGCCGTGGCGGGAACCAGGCAGGTGCTTGCGGGGATGCGGGAGTCGTTCTCCAGGAGGAAGACGAGCCCGAACTCGACCGTACCGAGAGCTTCGATCCATTCCGTGGATAATTGCTGCCCCGGCAGATCGCTCACCAGCAGCAGGCCGCGCAGCTTTGACGCCTTTGCCTTTTCAAGCAGGCTGTCATGGTGGGTGGTAAAGGCATCTCCTCCGAGGATCGCCTCAACGCCGCCGCGGTTCGGGTTGCGGTCGGCCGAGATTTTGAAGCCGCCCTTGAAGGTCTCCTCCTGCCCATCTTCACGGGCAGAGGCGGCGATGTTTTCCCCGGGGACTCCAAGCTCCTGCAGCAAGGCACCCAGGAGGTAGAGGGATTCATTGCTCATAAAGGCGCTGGCGACGACTCCGAGAGAATCGGCTCCGTGCTCATCAACGATGCTCTTGAGCTTTCCGGCAAGCAGGGCCGGGACCCCGGCAGGAGCTTGCGGACGGTATTCGAGCGAACGCTCAGGGCCGAGGATGTAGTCGTAGGTGTAGCGTCCGTGATCGCAGATCCAGTAGTCGTTGACCGAGTCATTGTGGCGCGCGACAACCCGCTTGACCTCGTTGTGCAGGGTCTGGATCTCGACATTGCAGCCGCGGGCGCATTCATGGCAGACGCTGTCGGTTTTCTTTTCGTACCAGACCCGCGCCTGGTAGAGGAAGTCCTCTGAGATCAAGGCGCCGACGGGGCAGATATCGACCACGTTGCCGCTGAGCGGGTTCTGAAGGGGGTAGCCGGGGAACACGTCGACGATTGCCCGGTCGCCGCGATTCACCATGGTCAGCTCGCCGCTGCCTGCGATGTCGCTGCAGAACCGTACGCAGCGGGTGCAGGAGATACAGCGGTTTCCCCAGAGCTTGACGCCCTTGCCAAGATCCTTGGTGGGCTTCAGGTTCTTGGTGTCGACCATGCGCGAGCCGTCCTTGCCGTGGTCGTAGGAGTTGTCCTGCAGCATGCACTCACCCGCCTTGTCGCAGATCGGGCAGTCAAGCGGGTGGTTGGACAGCATGAACTCGAGCACGTCGGCCCGGGCCTCCTTCGCCGGGTCGGAATGGGTTTCGATCTCCATGCCCTCGGCAACAGGGGTGGTACAGGCGGGCATGGGCTTGGGGGCCTTGACCACCTCAACGAGGCACATCCTGCAGTTGCCCTCGGGGACCAGTCCGGGGTGGTAGCAGAAGAAGGGTACGTCGAGCCCCCGGTCGTGACAGACCTTGATCAGCATTTCCCCGGCGGGTGCTTCGACCTCTTCGCCGTTGATCTTCAGGTTGACTGTCTGTTTTTCTGTCATGTTTTCAGTGTCCGCCCCGGAGTTCGTCCAGTTTCTCCTGGTTGTGGGCGCTCAAGGCTCCCGGTTGCACGAGGGGGCCTCCTGCCTGGATCGTTCGTTCATGGCCCTCGCCGGGGATGATCATTGCGTCAAATTCTTCGCGGAATTTACTCACGATGCTTTGACAGGGGAAGGCCGCCGCATCCGCCAGGACGCAGATCGTTCGTCCGCACATTTTTTCCGCCAGGTCGAGCATCATGTCCGGGTCTTCCGGACGCCCGTGCCCCTTGAGGATCCGTCCGCAGATTTTCTGCAGCCAGCCGGTACCTTCACGGCAGGGAGTGCATTGGCCGCAGGATTCGTGGGCGTAGAAGCGCAGGAGGTTATAGAGCGCATCCACCATGTCGGTTTCATGGTCCATAACGATGACTCCACCTGAGCCGAGCATCGTGTCTTTTGCCGCCAGCGATTCGTAGTCCATACCGACATCGCATTCGTCGGCTTTCAGGATTTTTGCTGAGCTCCCCCCGGGGATAATCGCCTTCAGCTGGTTGCCCTTCCAGACGCCGCCGGCCTGGTTGTTGACCAGGTCAAGGAGGTTGATTCCCATTGGCACCTCGTAGGTTCCCGGCCGCTCTACATGGCCGCTGACGCACAGCAGCTTGGGGCCGGGACCTTCCGGCGGTCCGATGCTCTTGAACCACTCGACTCCCCGGTCGAAGATGTGGGTGACACAGGAGAGGGTTTCTACATTATTGACCACGGTGGGGCAGCGGAAGAGTCCCTCGACGGCCGGGAAGGGAGGCTTGATCTTTGGCAGTCCGCGTTTGCCCTCGAGCGAACTCAGGAGCCCGGTTTCTTCTCCACAGATGTAGGCCCCGGCTCCGCGGTGCATGGTCATGTCGAGCTTGAAGCCGGTTCCAAGGACGTTTTCGCCGAGGATGCCGGCCTCGTAGGCCTCGTCGATGGCCTTCTGCATGGAGAGGAAGCCGTCGTAGTATTCTCCCCTGATGTAGATATAGCAGATGTGGCTTCCGAGTGCGTAGGCCGAGATGAGGGATCCCTCGATGAGCTGGTGGGGGTCGCGCTCCATGATCACCCGGTCCTTGAAGGTGCCTGGTT
>CAJWZY010000312.1 GCA_913050545.1 uncultured bacterium
CAGTCCCGCGATCCAGGCGATCTTCCAGACCATAGCGAGTGTTGCGCCAACCCGCTCAACCGTGCTCGTGCGAGGCGAGAGTGGCACCGGCAAAGAGCTCATCGCGCACGCGATCCATTACAACAGCCCCCGTGCCGAGGGGCCTTTTGTGAAGGTGAACTGCGCCGCCATTCCCGAGCAGCTCCTGGAGGCGGAACTTCTCGGCTACAGGAAGGGATCTTTCACCGGGGCGACCTCCGACCGCAAGGGGAAGTTTCTCCAGGCCGATGGGGGAACGATCTTCCTGGACGAGATTGGCGATATGAGCCCCTTGTTGCAGGCCAAGATATTGCGTGTCCTGCAGGAGAAAGAGATCGATGCCGTAGGCGCGGATCTGCCGGTAGAGGTGGATGTCAGGATTATCGCAGCGACTCATCGCGACCTTGAAACACTGCTTAAGGAGGGCGCCTTCCGCGAAGATCTCTACTACCGGCTCAATGTCGTTCCGGTTGCCATGCCAGCTCTGCGGGAGCATCCGGAGGACATCCTCCTGCTGGCGCAGCACTTTCTCAGCAAGTTTGCTGAAGAGAACGACCTGCCGCTGCTGAAGCTCGGCAAGGATGCCCTCAGGGAGCTGATGGCCTATTCCTGGCCGGGCAATGTCCGCCAGCTGGAGAACCTTATCGAGAGAGCCATGATTCTCTGCGAGGGAAGGACCATTCATGCCGCCGATCTCCCTCCCCTGCGGGATGATGTTCTTGACGAGAGAGCTGTCCGTGCCGCTGTCGGACTGGACTCCTCGGTTTCAGAGCACTTCGAGGGCCTCCTGGGTTCTTCGACGCGAGGAATCTGGACAGAGACGATGGAGGTGGTTGAGCGTACCCTCCTCAACGAGGCCCTGGGCCGCTGCGATGGAGTCCGCCTGCGGGCGGCCGACCTCCTCGGCATCCATCGAAACACCCTGCGCAAGAAGGCGGACGAGTTCGGTCTTTGAGCGACTGCGGGCTCGCGGCCTAGCGGCCGAGGCCGCCAGGGAAGGGGTCGAGGCCCTCCTCGCATCCGAGGGCGGCCCCACCTTCAGGGTCTCCGCCTCGCAGCGGGTACGGTGCCGGTGGCGCCGCCGCTCCACGGTACAGGTGCTCCAGCACGTAGACGGCATCGGTGATATTGATGACCTCGTCATCGTTGGAGTCGCCTGCATCGAGGCAGGTGATGGTTGCGCCTGAAAAGAGATAGCGAACGACCTTGACGGCGTCGCTGACGTCGAGCTGCTCGTCGGTGTTGGCATCACCCCGGATGAACTGGGGAGGGGGAGGCAGGATGGTGAAGTCTGCCGGGGGTGCTGAGCGGCCATCGGTGTTTCGTACGGTTACCTCAAAAACTCCCGGTCGATGCCAGGGGACGATAGCACTCAGGCTCTGGGGGCTTGCCTCGTCGAACTCGACGCCACCTGCTTCCTGGCCATCGATGAGAACCCTGATTCCCACGTGGAATTCCGTTCCGGTGATGGTGATCCGGTCACCGGGTTGGGCGCTTGCCGGTGAGATGCCTGTGATGGCCGGGGGCTGCCAGCCAAAGGTGCTGGTGACGGTGACGCTGTCGTTTCCGACGACGTTGCCTTCGACGTCAAGGGCGAGGAAATCGAGTTGGTTTTCTCCGGCCGAGAGGGGCACATCCGTCTGCCAGCGGGTGGTGGTGGTCCAGTTGAGCTCCATGGGCTCACCGGAGACCAGCAGCATGTCGACGTCGACCCAGCCGCTGCCGGTGATCCTGGTGGTGTCGTCATCCACGGTGAAATCATTCCCGCTGTTGGTGGTGATGGAGAAATTCACCCGGTTGGGAACCTGGCGGGAGAGGGTGTTTCTGCGGCTGTTGACGAAGTTGCGTACAGGGGATGAGTTGCCCACGCCGTCGCTTCCGACAACCGCTGTGTTGCGGTCGAGGTATTTAGTGACCATCTCGCCCACCGACCAGTAGCCGGGGTTGCCGCCCAGGCCGTTGACCATCTCATTGAGGATACCCATGTACTTGCGTCGGTATTTCGGTCGTTCCACGATCCGCCTGAAGGTGGCGTCGTTGTCAGGATATACGCGGGCACCGGTATTGCCCCAGCTATGGTCCATGTCCCAGGGCAGCAGCTTCCAGCGCCCCTCGTTCGAGGCGTAGTAGATATAGGCGTTCTGCCCGTTTCCGATGGCGATGGTGTCCCAATCATCATGGGCGCAGCGGGCGGCATAGACCCGGAGGAACTGTTCGACGTCCATGATGTCCTCAAGCTGGTTGTCGAGGACAGTCGAGCTGCCGTTCATGGTCTGGATCAGCGAGATCAGCGGGCTGAAATTATCTTCCAGCTCCCTGGTGCGGAAGTTGAAGTTCCAGCGGTAGCTGGTCTTGGCCCCTCCCCGGTTGCTCCAATTGGCCCACCGCAACAGGTTGGACTGGTGGCTGCCGGAGTCATTAAAGGTCTGCTTGCCGGTGATCTTCATGAGGATGCCGTTAGAGTCCTGGGGGAACCAGAGCTCGAGGTATTCCGGGTTCGTGGGTTCGATGCTCTCCATGATGTAGGTTCCCGCGTTCGTTCTCACCCGCGCCCAGACTGAGCGGTTGTAGGGGCTGGTGGTCGAGGGCGTCGAATTGCGCCAGACGCAGTAGCCGGCGGCTTTCTCACGCTGGGTGCTGCCGTAGCGGCTCAGGTTGATCTTTGTCCGGTTGCGAAGAGGCTGGTCTTTCGGGAAGGTGACCCGGTACATGCGTGGATTGCCGGGACGGTTCCAGGGGCTGCCGCGCCAGCGGGTTCCCACGTTGTAGAAGACCTTTTCCTCGTTGAAGATGAAGGTCGCATCGAGCAGCTCGTTGGAGTGAAGCTGGCGGCTGCCGAGCCGGCTCCAGTTTGCGTCATCGTGAATCAGCCGGTAGGTGAAGGAGTTCGCGGTCAGCGGCGTGGAGTGCTGGTAGACGTTGGTCTTTGAAGGCGCGTTGCGGGGCTCCCTGCGTACTGCACCGAGAACATCCACAGCTTCAACGTAAAAGGTGACCTTGATGTTATTTGCAAAGCCCGGGACGGTTCCTCCGTAGAGCCCATCGCCTGCGGCGCCATCCTGGTGCCCTCCATCGTCGAAGAGCTCGGCTTCTCCGGCCGGGTTGTTGCCCGCGGGGGCATAGTGGGCATGGACACTTCCAAC